>DATCFR010000107.1:0-6561 GCA_036509405.1 Saccharimonadales bacterium (SeqCode) | reverse complement strand
GCTTCGAACCGGGCGTACATGGCCTCAAACGACTCTTGAGTTTCTTCTGGCTCTAATGGCAGGCCGAGCTGAGCACAGATTATCGGTACCCAGGCTAAATTTATAGCCGCTGCCGCATAGGTAATATCTTCTCTTATCAATCCGCCCAGCTGTTCATACTGGCGTTTTACGTGCGGCCAAACGGGCCGGGAGGCTAGCTGGTACAAGCTAAGCGCGGGATGCGTAAGGCCAAAATCTCCCCAGTCGACTAGGCCATTGACGTGGCCGGTGTGACTGGCCTGTGTGTTAGAGAGCGAGTAATCTAGATGGCTGAGGGTGTTTTCGGAGGCTATGGACTCGCACTGGCTTTGTAAGTAGCTCGCAGCCTTTTTGACGCGCGCGTTAACGCTTTTATCAGGTCCTTCTCGCATTACCTGGCCGGCTTTATCTTTTAAAATGTGCGCTAGTAATTTATCTTCCTGCCCAAAAGTGTTTTTCCATTGCGCGGTGTAGGTTTTGGACTGGGCATGTAAAGCAAAAATAATGTTACCTAAATCTTTGCCGAGGCTTTTAATTTGCCGCTCATTAAAATCAGGTATAGCCAACTGCGCGCTGACCCCAGGAATGCGCTCCATTCGGTTGCAGTAGACATATGTCTTGCCATCTATTTCCCATGTGCCTTTGCCGACTGCTTCCAGGAAGCGCGGAATGGTGCAGCCGATGCTGAAACCCTGGTCTTGCAGGCCGCCTAGAAACGTCAAGTGCTGCTCTTCGCTTTGGCCGTAAGCACGAGACAAGTAGAATTTTTTTACCGCGCCTGCAGAGTCCGCGACAACCACACCGCCATGTCCTTTACCGAGGATCTTCATAGTCAATAAAATACCACAAAAGCGTCGTTAGAGAGCCAGATCTGGGGCGTCCAGGATGACATGGTCGCCGGCTTGAGCTTCACTCTTGAGGATCTTTTGGGCCACGACGTCTTCGACGGCGCGCTGCAGGGTGCGGCGCATGGGGCGGGCGCCGAGGCGCGGATCGTTGCCAACTGAGACGACCTTGGCGATGGCCGCCTCCGTGAGTGCGATCGAGATATTTTGCTGGGCCAGCGTCTGGTTGATTTCCATGACCATCAGGCCGACCACCTGCGCCAGCTCGTCGGGGTTCAGCGGTCGGAAGAGCACCATTTCGTCGAAGCGATTGAGCAGCTCTGGCTTGAACTGACCGCTGCCGATGAGCTCGTCAACCAGTTCGTCGTGGAAACTCTCGAGGTCCTCGCCGCGGCCGACGCGCTCGCGGATGGTGGTGGCACCGGCATTGCTGGTGGCGATAATGACGCAGTCCTTAAAAGACACGGCCTTGCCGGTGGTGTCGGTCAGCTGGCCTTCGTCCAGCAGCTGCAGCAGCAGATTGAGAATATTGGCGTGGGCTTTTTCGATTTCGTCCAGCAGCACCACGCTAAAGGGCTGTTCGCGGACGGCCATGATCAGGCTTTTGCTGTCCTCGCGGCCGTCAGATAAGAGGCGGCTGACGTCTTCGGGGCGCTGGTATTCGCTCATGTCGAGGCGCATCATGTTGCTCTCGGCGCCAAAGTAGGTGGCCGCGATGGCCTTGGCTAGTTCGGTTTTACCAACGCCAGTGGGGCCGAGGAACAAGAAGCTGCCGATCGGCCGGCGCGGGTTGGCGACGCCGGCTCGGGCCCGGCGCAAAGCGCTGGCCACGACTTTGACAGCGTGCGTTTGGTTAATCATGCGCTGGTGGATATTGTCTTCCAGATGCAAGAGCGCGTCAGCCTCGGCCGGCGCGGCGGTGCCCACTTTGACGCCACGGGTCTGTTCGACGGCCTGCTGCACACTAACGGCTGTGATCAACCCCTGCTCGCCATGCGTTAAGGATTGTTCCAAGAGCTTCAGTGCCTTACCTGGATAGGCTTCATCTGGCTCGTAGCGGCCGCTCAGGCGGTAGGCTTCGTGCAGGGCCTCGTACGTAATCAAAACACCACGGTGGCTCTCCAGGCCGATCGCCGTGTCCTCTAGAATGCGCATAATGCCGTCTTCGGGCAGTTCCTGTAGTACCACTGGCGTCATCAGCCCGGCCAGGGTTTGGCTTTTGGCGCGCAGCCGCTGGTAGTCATCTGGCGACATAGCCAGAATCAGGGGCGAGGAGCCGGCCTGAATGATGGACAACAAAATGTGGCTGGCGTCGAAGGCGCCCGGTGCGTCGCTGAAAAATGACTGAGCATCATCGAAGAAAAGAATAACGTGCCCAGCTCTCCCGGCTTCATTGGCTAGGCTAATCATGATCTGTTCCAGATCACCGGCTTTTTGGGCATTGGAGGTAATATCAGTAGCGTTCAAGCTGATAATTTGATGATACGCCAAGGCCGGCACGGTGGTGCCCTGGATGAGTAGCTGCGCCAGGGCGTGCACGCTTTCGGTCTTGCCGATGCCGTCGGGCCCGGTCAATATGACGGCGCGGGCGTTATTATTAAAAGCCGCTTCGATGGCCTTGACGCCGTCCGAGGCGGCCAGCGAACTATAATGGGCGCCATGATTGGCGATTTGCAGGCTAAGATTGGTACCGAAGCGGTCCAGTAGCGGCGTAAAGCCAAAGGCCCAGTCGCGGCCAATGCCGCCGAAGCCTTGGCGCGGCTGTCGAGCGGTGGCCAGGCTGCGGCCTAACCAGTTGACGGCGCTGGCGACGTCTTCGGGGCGCAGTTTAAGCCTGGTTAAAATAGGCTGCAAGTCGGGGGCGCTCAGCAGGAGGCCGCCAGCTACAAAAGCGTCTTCTATAACTGGACTGGCGTTCTGATCGGCCAGCTGGGTAGCAATCTGTAGAGCCTGCCCTAAGGCTGTCGGGTCTGTGCTCAGGTGTTGGGTTATGGTGTCCCTGTCTAGCAGTAGGTGGCTGAGTAAGAAATTAGTTTGCCAGTGATGACTCAAGGCCTGCCATAGGCTTTGCGGCTGTTGCGGCATATCCGGCTTCAGCAGCGCCAGGACGTCGCCTGCCAGCCGGCCGTTCAGGTCATTGCCGCTGGGCGGGAGCACCGACAGTTGGCGTTTCCACCACGCTGCCGGCATGTAGCACAGGATAGTGGGAGCGGCCAATAGCAGTGCGTAACGCCAGCCAAACATGAAGCCCATCAGCAGCGCCAAGGCGGCCAGAATGCCGCTGCCAGCCAGTACAATCCTATAACTTTGACGGCTGAACTTGCGCGCCAGCCTGGCCTGCTTCGTCCGTTCAGAACTGAGGTTAATTAGTTCGTTCATATGAGTAACCCTGCTATCAGGCAGCCTGGCACGGCCAGCGGCAACAGCGGCCACGCTATTGCCTCTGCTGCCGTCAGTCCGGCTACTGCTGCCAAACAGACGGCCGCCGCAAATAATACAAAGGAGCGCACCACGAAGCCGACCAAGCGGCTAAACAGATTGTCGACACCGGCCCGCCAGTGATCTTCTATGCTCGAGCCTGGTTCAGTGGTGATACGCCGCCACGGCGCAAACCAGGTTTTTAATAATTGCCTGGTCGAGAAACCATCGGCCACGGCGCGCAGGCGGGGCTTAAAACTGGTGGCTACCATGTTCCAGCCGCGGCCATACCACCAAGAGAAAAACGCCCCAAGCATAATCATCATTGTACCACTTCTAAAGAACAGCTTGCTCGCCGGACGGCTCTGGCAGGGGCGGTCTCTGGGTAATTTCCTGAAGCCTTGCCCAGTCAAGGACATACACCGAGTTTGGTGGATGGCCTGCCTCATACTCTACCATCGCCTCTTGTTTCACGAAGCCTGCAGCTAGAGTCATGTTGATAGAAGCTTGGTTAGTGGGGGTGATGTAGGCCACTACAGTGGGTAATGCTTCGTCTGACATGCCGGCAAACTGCATGCATACTTGGCGCATAGCGCTAGCCATTTGGCCTCTAGGCGCATCTTTTAACTTGGCGCAGCTTATCTTCCAGATGTCTTCGTCGGTCTGTGGGGTGATAATCCCATGTGAGCGCAACTGATTGACTCGGCCAGGGCTATCCGGGATAAGCTTGAACCAACCTTGCACCTGATCTACTTCAGTTGTTGGTAGGCCGGGGTGCTCGGCGGATCCGACAACTGCGAAAAACAGTTTTCGATCATTAGGGGTTGCGAAGTCCCGTAACTCGCCGTCGGTCAAAGGCTCGTAAGGATTATCGCCTTCAAACTCCCAGATTCGAACGGGGTCTCGATCAATGAGTCTGAGGCGGCGTATATCTTCTTCGTTCAGGGGGTCGATAGCACGAATGCCGACTTGTGGCTCTCGGTAAGGTTGGCCCTCGCCTGGTCGGAGCGGCCTGTCAAAATGCTGAGAGTGCATGATTTGAGCTTAGCATATGATGCGAGTTGTATGATTGCTGGCGGAGGGAGAGGGATATCGCACGACTTCGTCGCACTCCTTCTTCGCTGCTCGACAAGATTATGCAAGCACCATCTTGTCTGCGCGGCTCATCCGCCGAACCCCCCAGGGTTCTCATCCTTACCAACCAACAAGCCTTACGCTCAGACCTTTGGCCTGATCGCAAGGCTTGGCGGAGGGAGAGGGATTCGAACCCTCGATAGCGTTGCCGCTAAACCGCCTTTCCAAGACGGCGCCATAGGCCACTAGGCGACCCCTCCGAGCCTTTCCATTATACATAGTGCCGTGCCGGCCGCTTACAAAACCATAAACGAGTTAAAATTACCACAAAACACCTTGCGGAGGCGGCAAGCGAAGGATTACACTGAAGAGTAGAGATGGCCCTTATTGAATTGCAAGACGTCAGCAAGCTGTACGGCTTCGGCGATGCCACTACCCTGGCACTCGACGAGGTCAATCTTTCTATTGAGAAAGGTGAATTCGTGGCGGTGATGGGCCCGAGCGGCTGTGGCAAAAGCACACTGATGAATGTGATCGGGCTGCTGGACCGCCCGAGCCACGGCCAGTACCGGCTCGACGGCAAGCAAGCCGGACGGCTGCGCACCAATCAGGCGGCCAAGTTGCGCCGCGATACCATCGGTTTTATTTTGCAATCATTCAACTTCTTGCCGCGCCTCAGCGTGCTAGACAATGTCGCCCTGCCTCTGGCCTACAAGGGCATGTCGGCGACGCGGCGCACCAAGCTGGCCAGTCAGATGCTGGAGCGTGTCGGCGTGCAAGACCATGAGTATTTTCTGCCTGGCCAACTGAGCGGCGGTCAGGCGCAGTGTGCGGCCATTGCTCGGGCACTCGTGAACAACCCCAAGCTTATTATCGCCGACGAGCCGACCGGCAATCTGGACAGTGCCAGTTCACGGCTGGTGATGGAGCTGCTGGCCGATATCCATAAGATGGGCAACACCGTGCTGTTCGTGACCCACAACCCCGAGCTGACGCGCTTTGCCACGCGCGTCGTCTACATGCATGACGGCAGTGTAGTTCACGACGAGAAAACGGCCCTCGGCCAAGTGGCGCCTCGAGCGCGCAAGGTGCTATATACCCTGCCCATGACTAGCGAGGAAGATGTGCTGGCTGGCGTGTCGGCACTCATGAAGGCCCTGCCCCACAAACCCGCTCCCCGCTCCCCGCGCAAGCCGGCCAAAGCCAAATCTACCAAGCGGCGCCCAGTCAAACGAAACACTAAGCGCGCCAAGAGCAAGTCATGAAAACACCTCCTCGTATTCACTTGAAATCTGGTATAGATTCGGTGCGCAGCTCCAAGTTCAGAAGTTTTTGGACCATGCTTGGCATCATCATAGGCGTTACTTCGGTGATTACTGTGGTGGGCATCGGTGAAGGTGTCAAACAGCAAATCGGCGGCCAGCTGCATCATCTGGGCCAGAACTTAATTACCGTCCGGCCGGCTCAACTCAATATTGGCAGTGGCTCAAACGGCAGCAACGCCACGGCTATTTCCGGTTTGGGCGTGACCGGTACGCTCAGTATCAGCGATATTAATCTCATTCATAGTACCAAAGGCGTGGCGGCCAGCGCTCCGTTGACCATTACGAGCGGCACGGTTACTGGCGACCACGGCCGCTACCGCGACGGTTTTGTTATCGGCACCAGCGGCGACTTGCCGAGCTTGCTCAACCAGTCAATGGCTTACGGCAGCTTTTTCGACGGGCAGGACACCGGCAGCAATATGGCCGTGCTCGGCCAGCACGCCAGCGAGGAGCTATTTAACGAAGATGTGCCGCTGGGGCGCAGCTTCACCTTTCATGGCCAGTCATTTATTGTCAGCGGCATTTTTAATCAGTTCACGACCACACCGCTGAGCCAGCAAGTCAACCTTAATAATGCCATTTTTATCCCGAACGCCGTGGCCGAAAACTTGACCAAAAACACGGCTTCGACCTATGAAATACTAACCCGCCCTGTTAAGGGGCAAAGCACTGCGAGCATGGTTGCTAGGTTACATTCGGCTTTGGATAAAGCTCATGGTGGCCAGAGCGGTCTGAGCGTGGCTTCGGGCAATCAAGACGTCACGGCTAGCAATGGCATTTTAGAGCTGCTGACGCGTCTGATCGCCGGTGTGGCGGCCATTTCGCTGCTGGTAGGCGGGCTGGGCATTATGAATGTCATGCTGGTCTCGGTGGCCGAGCGG
>DATCFR010000106.1:0-5209 GCA_036509405.1 Saccharimonadales bacterium (SeqCode) | reverse complement strand
TACCCCGACAACCGCATATCTTTCGTCGACAAGCACATGAATTATCTCAACACGCATCCAAAGGTAGAGGCCGACAAATACGTCGCCAATCTACGTTTGATGACGCGCATCCGCTAATTCTCTTTATGTTTTGCTGGGTTGCGTGGGCTTTTACAAGCTGGTATCCTAAAAGTAGGAAAAGTAATACTTATACCATTATGAATACTTCCCACTTCCCTAAAATCATCGGTACGGCCACCCTCAACGAGAAGGGCCAGCTGGTCATTCCGGTCGAGGCGCGTAATAAGCTTGGCCTGGCGCCGGGTAGCCGGGTGGTGCTCATGAGCAATCCGGAGCGGCCGTCCTTGACTCTCATCAAGGCGGAAGTGTTGGAGGCCATGGTCCGCGACCTGACCGACGCGCTGGGTTCCGTAAGCGACATTCCAAACAGTAAATAGAAAGGCCAACTTATCAAACCGACAGACAAAACTGCTGAAGTTCCACAAGCCCAGTACACCCATAGCGAAATTATGGTGGTGATTGTGTCGCTGATGCTGGTGATGCTGCTGGCCGCGCTGGACCAGACCATTGTTTCCACGGCCCTGCCGCGGATTGCCACCGATCTGCACGGCTTGAACAGGCTGTCGTGGGTGGCCACCGCCTATCTGTTGACTAGCGCCATTACGACCCCGATTTACGGTAAAATCAGCGACCTGTTCGGCCGCAAAAAGATTTTCCAGTCGGCCATCGTTATCTTTCTGGTGGGCTCGGTGCTGTGCGGCATTTCGCAAAGCATGGGCCAGCTGATTGCTGCTCGCGCCCTGCAAGGCATCGGTGCCGGCGGCTTGATGTCGCTGGTGCTGGCCATCGTCGGCGATATTATACCGCCACGTCAGCGTGGCCAGTACATGGGCTACTTCTTGGCGGTGTTCGGCGTGGCCAGCGTGGCAGGGCCGCTGCTGGGCGGCTTTCTGACCGACTCGCTATCCTGGCGCTGGATTTTCTTCGTGAACCTGCCGATCGGTGCCGTGGCGCTATCGACCGTCGCCAGCCGTTTGCACCTGCCGGTATACAAGCATGAGCACAAGATAGACTATCTTGGAGCCATGCTGCTGTCGGGCGCCTCGGTCTCCATATTGCTGGCCACGGTGTGGGGTGGCAACACCTATGCCTGGGGCTCAGGCCAGATTATCAGTTTGCTGATTGCGGGCCTGGTTTTGGCCGTATCGTTCGTACTGCAGGAACGCCGGGCCGAGGAACCGATTATCCCGATGGGCCTGTTCCGCAACGATGTTTTCACCGTCTCGATTATCTTGTCGCTGCTGGCCGGCATTGCCATGTTCGCGGCCATTCTCTATATTCCGGAATACCAGCAGATCGTGCGCGGCTATTCGCCGACTAAGTCGGGCCTCTTGATGCTGCCACTGGTGCTGGGCTTGCTAGTGGCCTCGATTACTTCCGGACGGCTGACCACCAAGTTTGGCCGCTACCGCATCTTTCCAATTTTTGGCACGCTGGTGATGGCCTTCGGACTGTGGCTGTTTAGCCACGTTACGCTCAGCACCAGCCAGCTGACGCTGGCGATTTGGATGGCGGTTATCGGCATTGGCCTGGGTAGTTTCATGCAGATTATGACGCTGGCGGTTCAGAATGCCGTGGACCGCCGCCAGATGGGCACGGCCACCTCCAGCGCAACCTTCTTCCGCAGTCTTGGCTCTTCTTTCGGCGGCGCCATCTTTGGCTCGATTTTGACCAGCCGTTTGACGCACCACTTGGCTCAGTTGTCATCGCAGGCCAGCAGTGGCGCGGTGCCGAGCATCAAGGCCATCCAGTCCGGCGCGGCTAACCTGCACAGCCTGCCACCTTCCGTAGCGACTGAAGTGGCCCAGGCGTTCGTACGCTCATTCCATGACATGTTCCTGCTGACCATACCGGTCGCCCTGCTGACGTTCGTGGCCGCGCTCTTCCTCAAAGAGGTGCCGCTGCGCTCCTCACACGAGCAGCCAGCTAGCTTAGAATAATTCCCATAGCGCTCATGCTTGTGTTTGCCGTGATTTCATTTATATTATAGAGCAATCATGTTAGAGAGAGTTGTCGATTATGCTAGAGAACATCCGACGCGGGTTGCTGGCGTAGCCGCGGCGGCTGGCGGCGTTGCTTTATATAAGGCACTGCAGCCGGAAAAGCATACCGGCGGCGAGAACTACTTCGATATTATCGGCAATTTGGACGAATGCATTCGAGCCAGCGCCGGCGAAGATGTGCAATACGTCATGCTGGGCGGCGGCGCGGCCGCGGCCTTGATGAACGAAGAAACAGTCATAGACACCGAGAACAAGCTGATTACTCCGCCCGCGGATATCAGGAAGCCCCAGTACCGCTTTGACACCGGTACCATGGCCGACGTCGACATTCTGGTCGTCTCTGCCGATGAAGAGGTGATTGATAAGGTGCGGGCGGCCCTGGAGCCCAACCTGGCCGTACTGCAGGACGAGGAAAGTACCGAAGCACAAAAGGCCCGAGAACTAGCCAAGCCGGGAGCCCGGCTCAAGGTTGGAGTTACCGGCCTTGAGTCGGCAGAGGAGTATAACCAAGAACCCGCTGGCCTTAAAGACAAAGCCAAACGAGTAATTAGGAAAGATTGGGTGAGCCGTCGACTGCAAGACGCTGATGGTGCCAAGAGCTTTGTAATTAGTGATGTTGAGGTTTATCTGCCTGACGAGTATTTCGATCAATGGCGCCTTCAGCTGCCGAATGGCGAAACCGTGCCTACCCTGCATCCGCTGATACAGGTACTGTGCTACACCTCGCGCGCCAGCCACGGTATTCGCAAGCGTGACGTCAGCAAAGTCTCTAAGATTATGGATAACGTCGGTCCGGACTTTGGAGCCAGTTTGGAGTGGGGGAGCCGGCAGAGAACTGCCAGCATAGCGCTTGAAGAACCAACTACTGATCCAGGCGTGAAAGCTGCTCGGCGTTTTTCTGACACCAAAAACGAGTTGCGCTGGCGCTACACCAAAGAGCGCCTCGGCAAGCCTGAGGCGGCGCTGCTGGCGGCGCGCATGGCCCTGCACCGGCAGCTGGACACGCGGAAGTTCTTCGTGCAATTCGGCCAGGGCGGCCTTATATACGATAAACTTCTGTCCCGCATCAGCG
This sequence comes from Saccharimonadales bacterium (SeqCode), assembly GCA_036509405.1. Lineage (GTDB taxonomy): Bacteria > Patescibacteriota > Saccharimonadia > Saccharimonadales > UBA4665 > DATCFR01. The sequence goes on along the minus strand of DATCFR010000106.1, from coordinate 2,074 downwards.
GCGAGCGCCAGCAGGCCTTGTCACCGCAAGCTTAAATTAGAAGGCCTATGGCCTGGTTTGCTTTACAATAGTGGCAATGGCTAACTCCCCTCTTCCCACGACCGGCAGTTCGCAGTCGCAGTCCGCGACGCAGAGCCCGCAGGCCGGCGTACAGTCGATCAGTAGCGGCGCTAAGTCGAGCAGTGTCCAGCCGGGCACAACCACCAGCCTGTTGAGCGGCAGCACAAGTGGTGTGGCCTTGCGGCCAACGGCTTTGCCCACCGTCAACCTGACCAATGTGCCAGCTACCAGCACCCAGGCAACCACCCAAGCGGCGCCGGCGAAAGCACCGCACCACGTTAATTCCGCACTGCTTGGCATGGCCATCCTCCTCTTCGTAGTAGCCGTGGTCTTATTCTGGGTGACCAACCGCTCTGCCAAAAACACGCTCTAAGGTGATAAAGATCATCCTCGGCGGCTGGGCAGGGAGCTATGATACGATTGAGATCCAACGAGCATAGTTTGACAAATTCACTAAATTGTGTATAATAAAAGATGTTCGTGATCACAAACAAAAACCATAAAACTAAATGATAGGAGCTAGCGGCATGAGAGCCACCAGCGGGTTAGCCTTTGAGCTAACCAGATCAGCTGACGGCGGTCTTTTTTCGAAGATCGATCGTCTGCTCAAAAGACTCTGATAACCAGAGCCTAAACGAAAGGCCCGACTAACCCCGGGCCTTTTTAATTGGTGAGTTATGTTACTGCGCGCCCGCGCCGTGCAGATTACTATAATCAACACGACCGAAACTGACTTTTTAATGACGTAACGAAAGGACAGCAGTATCGATTTAACAGGCAGCACCCTCGAAATTATTAAAAAACTACCAGGTGACCCGACGGGCAAGCTTGGTAGGACGGCGATGACTACTTTAGAAGTACCAATGTCCTTGTTAGTAGGACCGGAAATAGCGCATGGTCTGAGCAGCCTGGCGCTGCATGATACCAGTGCGCCATCGGGCGTTCCGCCACCCCCAGATATGCGCTTGCGGGAACACGGCGGCTTGGAAGCGAACACGTTTTATCGAAACGTTAGTGGCGCATAGCGTAATATTTCACAGCATAATTACCACAAGCGCTTACAATACATAGTGCTAGTTAGGCACGGCAGTAATTACACCGCCGTTATTAAGGAGGATTCATGAATAAACTCAAGCAAGCAAGTATCACCGGTGCGGCACTTATCACCACAGTAGGATTAGGAGCGAGCGGTCTGGCTTCCGCCGCCAGCATCACCGATACTGGCCCCGGCTCGTATAACCGAATCAGCACGTCAGTCAACTTTGGCGGCGGTTCCATCACCGACACCGGCCCTGGCTCGACTAATGTAATTTCCGGTTCTGGCCACAGCAGCAGTTACTGGCATTACCATAAGCATGGCCATAAGCATCACCAGACCAGCTCAGTCAACAATTCGACCAGCATCCAGAACAATAACAACATTGGCGTCCATAACAGCAGCAGCCAATGGGTCAGCACTGGTAACGCCAAGGTAACCGGCAACACCAACGGCGGTGACGCCACCACCGGCGACGCCAGCGCCCAAAACAGCGCTGATGTCACTGCCCAAGTGACGAATAACACCGGCGTTTCTTCAGGCACCATGAGCACCGGCAGCGGCGCTGGTTCCATCAGCGACACCGGCCCTGACTCAAACAACAGCATCTCATCGTCGGAACACAACAGCTTCCGCGAGACCAACAATAACACTGTGAATGTGAGCAATAACAGTTCACAGTCAGTTCACAGCGGCAGTGCCACGGTCAGCGGCAATACCAACGGCGGCGATGCCACCAGCGGTTCAGCCAGCGCCAGCAATAGCAGCAACACAGACGTTACCATCCAAAATAACTAACAAATAAACGGCGTTTTACAAAGAGGCGGCCCTTCGGGGTCGTCTTTTTTAGTATTGATTACTTCATCTATCGCTGCCAAGAAGAGAGAGTTATTGACAACATCGGGCCGAAAGTGGACAATGGAGCCATATTATAAAAACATAAGGATAAATAGGAAAACCTAGGTATTCAAAATGAAA
>DATCFR010000105.1:0-2182 GCA_036509405.1 Saccharimonadales bacterium (SeqCode) | reverse complement strand
GTGCTGGCGGCCCGCCGCCGTGACAAAAACCAGGTGTTATTCTGGTTCGCCGTGACTTTCGTGCTGGGGCTGGTGTTCTTATCGATTGAGCTAACCGAATTCCGCCATCTCGCCTTAGAGGGCAATAGCTGGCGCCGCAGCGGCTTCTTATCCTCCTTCTTTACCTTGGTGGGCACGCACGGACTGCACATCACCGTCGGCTTGCTCTGGATGGCCGTGCTGATGGTGCAAGTGCTGCGTAAAGGGCTGAAAGACGCCACCATTCGGCGCCTCACCCTGCTTAGTCTATTTTGGCACTTCTTGGACATCATCTGGATCTTTATCTTCACCATTGTGTATCTGATGGGAGCCATACCAGTATGAGCGACACACCTGACGACGGCATGATTATTTCGGGACACGCCACCGACCAAGGCACGCTGCGTTCCTATGTGACCGGTTTTGCGGCCTCGATTATTTTAACGCTGATAGCTTATCTGTTCGTAGTACACCATTGGCTGTCGCGGCGCGGCTTGATCGCGCTGGTGGCCGGGCTGGCGCTAGCCCAGTTCTTAACGCAGGCGCTGTTTTTCCTGCATCTCGGCCGCGAGGCCAAGCCGCGCTGGAAGCTGGCGGTCTTCATCTTTATGGTAGGCGTGGTCTGTATCCTGGTCTTTGGCAGCCTATGGATCATGTCCAACTTGAATTACCGCATGACGCCGGATCAGATCAGATCCTACCTAAAAAACCAAGACGGCATTTAGCGAAAGCACGCCTTGTTTAAAGTTTATTACCAACTGACGAAGCCAGGCATTATCTATGGCAATCTGCTCACAGCCGCCGCTGGCTATCTGTTGGCCTCCAAATGGCAGATTGAGTGGCGGGCATTTTTGGGGCTGCTGGCTGGCATATCGCTGGTAATTGCCTCGGCCTGCGTTTTTAATAACTATCTGGACCGCGGGCTGGACGAGAAAATGCAGCGTACTCGCCGCCGGGCCCTCGTAACCGGACAAATTGCCGGTCCGCAGGCACTGATATATGCTGCCTTCCTGGGAGTGATCGGCTTTGCCCTGCTCATCGGCTATACCAACGGTCTGACGGTGGCGATTGGCGCCGGGGCTTTCGTGGATTACATCGTGCTGTATGGCGTGGCCAAACGGCGCTCTGTGTACGGCACGCTGGTCGGCAGCATCTCCGGAGCGGCACCGGTGGTGGCCGGTTACTGTACATTTACAGATCGTTTTGATGGCGGCGCGGTCATCCTATTTTTGATTCTGGTCTTTTGGCAAATGCCGCATTTTTATGCCATTGCCTTGTATCGTCTGAAAGACTACAAAGCCGCTGGCTTGCCGGTTTGGCCGGTCGCACGCGGCGCCCGCTCAGCCAAGGTGCAAATTCTGTTGTATGTGGCTGGCTTTATTATCGTTAATCTGGCACTGAGCGTCTTTGGTTATGCTGGCGTAGTGTACGCGGTGGTCATGACCCTGCTGGGTGGCTATTGGTTGTGGCGGGGGCTCAAGGGTTTTCAGGCGGATAGCGATCGGCGCTGGGGCCGGAGCATGTTCCTGCAGTCACTGACCATTATCTTGGGGCTCTCGATTATGTTGGCGCTCGGGCCGCTGCTGCCTTAAGCTTTTCTTCATGTTTCAAGCTATACTATAGCCAAGAATTTGCTATGACTAAAACCGACACCTCGGCCTCGCGGCGCTTTATAACCATGCTTGGCAGCAATGCCTGCTTTCGTGTCATATTGGGGTTATTGGTGCTGCAGGCAGCTTGGATCGCGCTGAGCGGCCGCTATCCGATGGCTTTTGACGAGGATTTTCACCTTGGTATTATCCGTTTGTACGCGCATCATCTGAGTCCGTTCTGGAGCGGCCAGCCAGCTGGCGGCGATCAATTTGGCGCCGTGGCCCGCGACCCGTCGTATCTGTACCAATGGCTGATGAGTTTTCCTTATCGTTTTGTTGGATTATTCACCGGCGATCAGACCATTCAAGTGCTCTGGCTACGGGCTATCAATATCGGCCTGTTCACAAGTGGCCTCGTATTATACCGGCGCTTACTCGCCAAAACCGGTGCCTCTCGGGCCATGATTCACACGTGCTTATTAATATTCGTGCTCATACCGGTTGTTCCCCTGCTCGCAGCACAGATCAACTATGATAACCTTTTCTTGCCCATGGTAGCGTTCGCCACGCTG
>DATCFR010000104.1:0-3137 GCA_036509405.1 Saccharimonadales bacterium (SeqCode) | reverse complement strand
CAGCTGGAGACGTGGCCGTCAATCAGGGTGGCACCGGGCTGACCGGGCTTGGCGCTACCGGTGTACCAGGCGGTGTCGAAGACGTTGCTAGGTGTGCCGAGGGCGCCGGAGCTGTTCACGCCGACCTGCAGCACGCGGGCGTTCACGCCCAGCTTGGGAATCCTCAGATATCGCGGCAGATCCGGCGCCACGGCGTAGGTGTTGAAGGCCGAAACGCTCGGTTTGGTGGTGCTCGGTACTGAACCGCCGCTCTGTTTGTCGGCCTGCTTAGCTAAGGCTGATACCTGGGCCGTAGCGCTATGGTTCGTCAGCAGTGTCTGCAGGCTGACTGCCATGCCGGTGATAAATACCAGGGCCGCCATGCCGACAAGTGATACTTGCAGCTTAGAGAGGTGATGAGCGCGCAGCGGCTGTATGTCCGGCTGATCAGATTCGTGCATGAAATGGCGGGCTGGCTCAGCAGGCTGGGGAACTGGGCTGGCCGATGTCGGTTGAGGAGTTGGGGGAGGCGCTGCGGCAGGGCCTGGACGCCGCGGCGGCGGCATTGCCGAGTGACGGGACAGCTGGAAGTCGCCAGGCTGGCGCAAGCGGCTGCGCAGGGCCGGATTATTGAGACCAAAAGAAGATTGTTCTGGCATGGCGATATTTGTTATCTTGCCATTCTCAGGCGCCGCGCTATTGCTAACAGAGTGCTGGCACTGAGCACGGTAACAGCCAGGACCGTTCCGGGGCGCGCCGCTATTGCTGCCAGGCCGGTATCCGGCGTATTGGGAGCGCTGCTCGCTGCCGAAGCGGCGTCAACGGCAGCAACCGTTAGCACCACGTCATTCTCGCCGTTGCCCTGGTAGGTGATGGCAAAGGTGACGTTGTCTACCTTGAAGGTTCCGCCTTCAGGTAGGCCGGCAAAGGTCCCAGTCACGGCACCGCCGCCGGTGTTTTTAATGATAATGAAGCTGTCGCCGACACTTGGCTGAAAGCCGTTTAAGAAACTGACATTCAATGTGGCACTCGTCACGTCGGTGCTGCCAGCCGAGGTAATTTGATCGTAATCGCTGCAAGCCGTGGTACCGGCGATCTCTGCCTGGTATGTACCGTTAATAACCAGCTGGCTATTGGCCGTCAGGCAGCCCGGACTGTGGCCGGGAGCGACGGTACCGCCAGAGTTGACGGTGATTGAGGGCGCGCTGCCGCCATCACCTTTTAAGGTGCTGCCGCTGTTAACCACAATACCCGCGGCACTGGCGCTATCGAGTGATAAGGTACTGGCATTGCCGTTAATTGTGCCGGTGAAGTTCGGGCTGTCGGCCAGTAGGTCAACGCCGCCGTCACCGTCCGCACCAGCGGTGTTAAGTGTGCCGCTGCCGGTGAGGCTGGAAGCTATCGTCGTATTGCTGACTTGGAAAGGATTGCTGCTGGCCAGGTCGAGCGTGTTGGCGCCGATGTTATTGGGATCGCCGATGATCAGCTGCGAGCTGCTGGAGCCGGCAAAAGTCACCTGCGAACTGCCAATCAGAGTCAGGTTCAGCTCCAGCTCGTTACCGGTCGCGGTCGTCGATTGGTCGGTAATATCACCGACGTTTATGGCATTGCCAGTTATCACATAGCCGTTATCCCCACTGGCACCATCAGTAAATTTGATGTCTGTGAAAGATGCACCGGCTGAGAGGTTGTTATTAGCAGTAAGGATTGTTCCAGGGTCTATTGGAAACTCCAACTCCTCGCTACCGTTACCGGTTGGTGCGCCGCCGTTACAGTCCTGCCAGTTAGCCATGTTGCTGAAATTATCATCGCCGCCACCGCTGTGCGCCCAGATACAGGTAACTGCACTGGCATGAGCCTGCGGGATAGCTATGGTCAGCAGCGAAAATACGCTGAGCAAACAGGCCATAGCCACGCGTGATATTTTTTTGATCTTCATGTTTCTTTTTAGCTTTACACCATTCATTATACGAGAAGCACTAGGGTTGTCAAGAAGGGCTAGCACCTACGCCAGATCAAGCAGTGCACTACACGCGGGCCGGCCATAGACCGGTCCGGTTGCGTTATGCATGACCCTACTTGATCTGGCGTAGGCGCTAGCCGGAGGTAATTTTAGATGTAAAAGAAACATCAACGGGAGTCATTCTTATCTGGAAAAATGTTTTTGAGTACAAAATATTGCCGCGCAAGCGACCGGGCTGAGGCAAAGCCGGGATGGCCTGTAAACTGCATATGTTTGTAATTACGTGGCTTACGGAGACAGAGGTTGCTATAATCTTAAACAGTATGCGTAAACTGGGGAATTTGAAGACTGCCGCTCTGGGTCTTGGCACCGGACTGTTTTTGCTGACTACTGCAGCGGCTAGTGCAACCTCGGCCAGTATCTCGCACTCCTTTAAGTCGAGCGGCCCCTTGAAGGTTGGCAGTCTGGTGAGTCTGGACCCACAACGTAACAGCTATGTGCAGCTGGCTAACACTAGTAATGCCCAGCGTTTGATAGGTATAGCGGTGTCTCCCAACGGCTCACTTTTAGCGGTCAACGCGAACGCTGCCTCGACGGTGCCAATAGCAACCTCGGGTACCACCAGTGCGCTGGTCAGCAACCTCAACGGCTCAATTGCCGTGGGTGATCAGATCGGGGTGTCGCCATTTGACGGCGTGGGCATGAAGGCGCAAGCCGGCTCGCGTTTCATTGGGCTGGCTCGAACCGCCTTTAGCGCCAAAACTGCCGGCGCCACCTCTGAGCAGATTAGCGATAAAAGCGGCAAAAGGACCAGCATAGTGGTGGGCTACGTTAACGTGAGTATCGGTATTGGCACGCTTCCCAGTGTCGGTTCCGGCGATAACCTCAATGCCTTACAGGGGTTGGCTCAGTCATTTACGGGCCACATTGTGCCCACGGCTCGCATCATTTTTAGTCTGATTGTCATTTTGGTAACGGTGATGGCGCTGATACCCCTGATTTACGGGGCCATTTATAGCGGTATTGTCTCAATCGGTCGCAACCCGCTGGCAAAGCATGAGATTTTGCGCTCCCTTGGGGTGGTGCTTTTCATCTCTCTCCTGGTACTGGCGGTGGCGAGTGTCACCGTGTATCTTCTGTTGCGTTAGATCACAGTAAAATTAGTGTTCAGTTGGCTTGTATTGGGGTGGCAACG
>DATCFR010000103.1:0-12854 GCA_036509405.1 Saccharimonadales bacterium (SeqCode) | reverse complement strand
CGCCCTCATTAATCTGATAATCAGCACTACTTACGACATCAGCTTCTCCGCCAATGCCAAACCGGCCGGCAACTTCACGGAGCACGTTTTCTTGGCCCGGAGTTAATCCCGGATCTGGGGCTTCGCCGCGTACTGCGAGCGGTTCTGGAAATACGTCTAAGGGATCATGGTTCCGGTCTCTGTCCCCGGCGTATATTTCAACTGCGTCGCCCATCCATTCCCGACGTTCATCGAGGTAGGCCTCGATATTCTGCTTCAGGTGTAGGTCTTGATTAGGATTTAGGTTACGACCTTCGTGTTTCATATAAAACTCATTGTGCTTACATTAACAACATTTCATAGCATATTATCTTTCTTTGACTATGTCTATATTAATTAGGCGATCTCTATCTTGATAATTCAGTTTGTCAATATTAGTTTGACATTAAAAGATATATTTAATACTGTTACGGTATGAACGAAAAACTTTTAATGTCATTCGGCTTGTCACAAAACACAGCGCGTGCCTATCGCGCCCTGGTACTCAAAAAGAGTCTGCGTCCAAGCCAGCTGGCGAAATTAACCGGCGAAAGCCGCAGCAATTGCTACGCCCTGCTTGACCGACTGGTGGGCCTTGGCCTGGCTACCAAAACTGACGAAAACAAGAAATTCACATACTACCCCACCAGTCCTGTTGCGCTGAAAACGCTGCTTGACCAAAAACTTGAAGAGGTCGAGCAACAGCTCCAGACGCTTGATAAACGCTTACCACAAATGATCAGTGAGTATCACACGGGGGGCGACCAGCCAAGAGTGACGCACTATAAGGGCAAAAAGGAATTGGAGACAATGTATGTCCAGCAAATGGAACAGTCTGGCCGCGAACTTTATTTCATTCGCTCCAAAGCCGACATACCTTATTTTGGCCTGAAGGTAATGGAGTCGTTGCGACGGCTGGCACCAAAATATAAGAAACGGCGCTTCGGCATTACGCCCATTTTAGTGAATGCGCCCTCAGATGCGCGGAAAGACGCCGCGGCCGGCGGTTTAAAGCGAGCCTGGATCAAGGGTGAAGAGTATACGGCGCCGGTAGAATGGGCAGTCGCCGGCAATACTGTCCAGGCAATTCTCTTGAAAGACGAAGGCTACGGCGTCAGTATCAACCATCCCGAGATTGCCGAAAGTTTTCGGCAAATTATGAAACTGCTTTACGACTATATCCAAAAGAGTCCCGATTATAAAAAGCTGCCAAAATTTAAGTAGATTGAGCAGCCTACGCTTGTTGTTGCAGCTGGACATCCGTGTAGAGCAGTCTGCCTATTTCGCCTAAGAAAAGCTGGATTGAGGCATTGGGGGCGGCGGCCGGTCCGCACACACTTAAATCAATATCGGCCCTATCCTGGTGCCGTATAACGGCTTGTATGTCGCGCGCATTACGCAAGGTGTGCGGGTTGCCTGCCACCAGCAAAACTTTAGAGGCCACACGCGGCGCGACTGTTTCCAGCCATTCAGCCGCGCAAGAAACGGTTGTATGGCGTGCCGGGCCCCTAGCTCTTACCACAGCTTGGCAATTCATCAGCACGAAATCCGGATAATCATCAGTTTTCAGAGTGTAGCTGGCTGCTTCGCCCTGCTCGGTCCTGAGACTAGTGGCCTTCAAAACGGCTTGCGGCCCGAAAGCTTCCAGATAAGCCAGCCGGGTTAGGTGAGTTTCGGTCGCAAAGCTCTCTTTGCCCGGTACCGAACTCAGGGATAATTCGTCGCGTACCCAAGCGTTTGCTGAGAGCGCGGCCATATCCATCTTACTGACTTCGGCATCATCCCGGCGCTCGCGCGCTCGCTGGCCCGCCCAAAACACTATCTGCTTAGTTTTAATCCGTCCTTCGTCGAGCAGCTGCTTTGTAAACCCGGTGCGTTCGCGGTTAACCCGCATCATGCCGCCAATAATAACTGCTTGCTCGTAGCTATCCTTGGGAGGCAGCACTTCACCCCTGAGCCCTATACGCGTGAAAATTTCTTGAGCGGCCTCTTCGCTTTCCGATGTGAACTGATCTTTTTCCACGCTGTTGCCATGTTCGCGGCCGACCCACTTCGCTTGGGTATACGGCAGCAGCTCTGCCGGCCCGTCAGCCCATTGGCGCTCACGGTCAAGCGCCACGAATAATTCATAAAGATCGTCGCGATGCGTATCAAAAAACAGCTCTTCGCGAGCAGCAGTGCCTCCGGAGATCATGTGATATATTATACAATTTAAATTGTTTTATGCCAAACGTTGCTCTGCTTAAGGACTACGAAATAATTTTTTGCGAAATCCTTGTCGTTAGAGCGTCCAGGTCATCAGCATTATTTTCGATAAATACATCACAGCGATCCTTAACAGCCGCCATGTCCAGAGTGGCGGCGTCACCGCCCGCTGGCTTGTCCATTTCGGCCGCTTCTTCGGCTTCGAATTGTTCGAAAGTCTTGTGATCTTCGCCGGCCCGGCCGCGAGCGGCGGCATTAGTCTGCACCCGCTCATAGCGGACCCGCGGATTGGCGTCGATCCAGACTACCGTACCGCCGAGCTCGTGTACCCGGTCGGCTTCGCCGGGATTACGCAAGCTGGCCATGACCAAGCCCTTGTAATTTTCTCGAACGGTTTCGTATTCAGCCACAGCTTTATCGACCAGCACGCCGAGGCCGGCCTCGCGGCGCCACTCAGCGCTGATCATGCGCAGATTTTCACGTTCTACGGGGAGATTGCGGCGCACCGCCTCGGCCCGCAACAGATCGGTCACCGACACAAAAAGATAGCCATACTGCTTGGCAAGAATATGTCCTACCGTATCCTTGCCGGAACCATTCGTGCCAGCCAAGCCGATAATATGTTTACCCATTATTTTATATAGTCGTGCAGCTTCTTGGCATCACGGTGTTTACGCAGTTTAGCCAGGGCTTTGGCTTCAATTTGGCGAATGCGCTCGCGGGTCACAGAGAATTCTTGGCCGACTTCCTCGAGCGTATGGCTCTTACCGTCTTCCAGGCCGAAGCGTAGTTTGAGAATCTTTTGCTCGCGCTCGGTCAGCGCCGACAGCATGTCCTTGACCTGCTCTTTCAGTAGCTGGCCAGTGGCAGATTCCTCGGGGGAAACGGTGTCTTCGTCTTCAATGAAGTCAGCCAGAACGGAATCTTCTTCGTCGTCGCGAATCGACGCGTCCAAAGAGGAAATGTCCTGCTTAATTTTCATGATGTGCTCGACCTTGTCGACGTCGATTTCCATTTCTTTGGCGATTTCTTCGTTGGACGGCTCGCGGTTCAGCTCCTGGGTTAACCGGCGCTGGGTTCTGAGCAGCTTGTTGATAGTTTCTACCATGTGCACTGGGATGCGGATAGTGCGGGCCTGGTCGGCGATGGCGCGGGTAATAGCCTGGCGGATCCACCAGGTAGCGTAGGTCGAGAATTTGAAGCCCTTATCGGGGTCGAATTTTTCGACAGCGCGTAGCAGGCCGGTGTTGCCTTCCTGGATCAGGTCCAACAGGTCGAGGCCGCGGCCGACGTAGCGCTTGGCAATCGAGACCACCAGACGCATGTTGGCTTCGGCCATCTCGTCTTTGGCTTTTTTGTCGCCGGACACCACGCGTTGGGCCAGCGCCAGCTCTTCCTCGGCGTTGAGCAGCGGAATTTTACCGATTTCACGCAGGTAGAGACGGACTGAGTCGTCGGCCACGTCATCATCGAGGTACACCGGCGTGTTGGTAGGAGCCGCGGCTTCTTCCTCGGCCTCTTCGGCCACCCACTCGGTGGTGAAGTTGGCGACATCGGGCTCAGTGGTCGTGATGTCAACATTAAGGTCGGCCAGTTCGGTGTAGAGCGCGTCGAGCGCTTCGGCGTTTTCCGGCGTTTCGGGTATCAGACCGAAAATTTCTTGCTGATCGATGTGGCCATCTTTTTTGGCGCGCTCGACGAGCGCTCGTTTTTGCTGTTCGAGAGCCTGCGACTCCTCGGTTGATTTAACCGCTTTAGCAGCGGATTTTGCCGGCTTGGCGGGCTTCACGGCTTTGCTTTTAGCTTCTTTGCCAGTAGGTTTGGGCTTAGGCATTGGCAGCTCCTTTCACTTGGTTAAGTAATGCGTCGTAGCGTTTGACTTGCTCCAGCAGTGTTTGCGTCGCCGCCTCGTCAGCGGTTTCCAGGGCTAGAGCTAGTTCTGCTTTTTGGGTTTTTATAAATTGTTCTATCAAGCGTGCCTGCAGTCGAGCGGCTTCGTAATGAAGCTCGTTAAGCTCGAGGCCCTGGTAGAGTTCCTCATAGAGTAATGCTTGTATTTTAGCATAATCGGCGATTGACTGCAATGGTTTGGCTTGAGCCGCTTCGCCGCGAAAGTCCGGATTTTGCTTCAGGAATTCCATGAGCTGACGGCCATCGTCGCTATAAAGCATATCGGGTTCGATGAGCCCCAGAAATTCGCGTAGCGTCGGCCGATGCAGCATCAGCGCCAAAAATTGATCTTGAGCTTTACGATTTTCGATAGCCGCCTTGTCTAGCGCCTGCGGCGTGGCTTTGACACGGCGCTGGCGGGTGGCCGGCCCCGGCGCGTCGGTTTTGCGTAATTTTTGCGTTAGGGCCTCGCGGCTAACATCAATTGTGCTGGCGATGGCGTTCAAATAATGATCGCGCTCCACGTCATCGGCCAGGCCGCGCACCACCGGCAGCAGCACGTCGCTGAACTGCCGCTTGCCCTGTGCCGAACCAATGTCCAGCAGTTTTTCATAGCGGGCCATTAACCAATCCAGCGCATACTGCGGCTTGTCGACAGCCTGCTGCCAGAGCTTGGGATCGCGCCGGATCAAATCGTCAGGGTCTTCGCCCTTAGGCAAATCGATAATACTCAGGCTGACTTTGACGCGCGAGGCAATTGGAATTGCCCGCTCGGTGGCCGTAAGGCCAGCCTTATCGGCGTCAAAACAGAGGCGGATGTCGCCCGTAAAGCGGCTCAGCGCCTTCAAATGCGGCTCGGTCAGGGCCGTGCCGGCCGTGGCCACCGTTTGCTTGAGGCCGGCCTGGTGGCTGGCAATAACATCCAAATTGCCTTCGACTAGGACCGCGAACTGCTGTTTGCGAATCGACTCTTTGGCCAGGTGCAGCCCATATACATGCCGGCTTTTGTCATATAATACGGTCTGCGGCGTGTTGATGTACTTCGGCGCGTTCGGATCATCGTCCAACTGACGGGCTGTGAAACCGATAATCCGGCCCTGCGGATCCTGCAGCGGAATCATCAGCCGGCCGCGAAACATATCCTGGATACCACCGCGATAACTCTTGGCGCTCAGCCCCGCCTGCTGAATTTCGGCCTCGGTGAAACCTTTGTCTTTGGCAAACTTAATCAGCGCTGAGCCATTATTCGGTGCGTAGCCCAGCTTCCACTCCAGCGCCTTGGCCTTGGTGAACTGCCGCTGCTTGAGCACGTATTCCAGCGCCATTTTGTTCTTACTGAATTGCAGCTGATAAAACCGCGCGGCCGCTTCCAATAATGTATACAGACGCTCCTTGTTCGGACCGCCGCGCCGCGGCGAGCTGCGATACTGCTCCAAATCAACGCCAGCCTTGCGCGCCAGCAGCTCCAACGCCTCCTTAAATTCCAGCCCCTCGACTTCCATGACAAAGCTAAACATGTTGCCGCCCTTGCCCGAACTGAAGTCATGCCAAATCTGCTTCTCCGGACTGACCATAAAACTCGGCGTCTTCTCGCTGCTGAACGGGCTCAGCCCGCGCCAATTCCGCCCCGCCCTTTTGAGCGGCACATATTCGCTAATCACGTCCTCGATGCTCAACCGAGCTTTAACCTCTTCGACCGCGTCCATACCTTAAGTATCTAGCAGCCAGCTCTAGGCTGCAAGCTTAACCGAGTGCTGCTTGCTACATTTACAAAATGTCTGGAGAAGAGATTTCTTGGCGAATACGCTCATAATTTTCTGCTGTTGAGTCATCCCAAGCTAATTTGACCCCCCATCCTAATTATGCTTAACTCTAGGCATAGTTAACTACCGAGGCTAAAAACCGTAAGACTCGTGATGTTCAAAAAGATAAAACCCTCCTCATCCGGTCATACTCCTGTTGGTGCTCCTGGTTTCGGGTCCTTCAATACCCCTCAAGTAGATGAAAAGTCTATACAGACTACACGGCAAGCGACGAAGTTCCAAAGGCTGCGTCATCTTCCTGCCAAGTACCTACTGTTAGCCTGTTTCATAGTAATTTTTGCTGGAGGAGGGGTGTATCTACTCACCGGCTCTCATGCCGATGACCCTGGGGGATGGAGTGACGACTGGGATAGCCTGGGTGGCCAAACCCTCTCTGGAGCGGCTGCCGCCTCTCTTGTGGGCAATAACTTAAACGTGGCTATTCGAGGGATGTCCAATGACATTAACTTCAAGACCTGGGATGGCAGCAAGTGGTCCAATTGGGCAACGCTTGGCGGACAGACATACTACCGGCCAGCTATGGTCTCGCTTGGCCCCTCGAATCTGAATATTTTCGTGACCGGTACCGACCACCAGGTTTACCAGAAATGGTACAACAATGGCACGTGGTCCGGTTGGATTCCTTTGGGTGGACAAACGAATGCGGGGCCCTCCGCTGTAAGCTGGGGTGCTGGCAATCTCAACATCTACGTGCAGGGTACCGACAACCAGGTGTACTCCAAATACTTAATAAACGGTGGGACGGCCTGGTCCGGCTGGGTACCGATGGGCGGGGCAACGACTGATTCTCCGGCGGCCGCTTCGATGGGCGTTGGCAATGAAAACGTATTTATTAGGGGTACTGACAACTATATTTACCAGGACGGATTGACGCCCTCGGGCTGGACTGGCTGGGTGCGGGTCGGCAATGGCTTCCAGACGCTCTACGGCCCGGCTGCTTCCTCGTGGGGTCCTGGCCGTTTAGACTTGTTCGCTACGGGACTGGATAACCGCGTCTATGACATTCCTTTTAACGGTGGTGTCGGCTGGGCGAATCGGATCGCTATTGGCGGGACTACGGCCGGTCCTCCCGCGGCCGTTTCATGGGGCCCTGGCAGAATAGATGTATTCACACGAGGTACCGATAGCGCGGTGTGGCATACCTATTACTCAACGACTGTTTCCAATGGCCCGTTTTTGGGCATCGGCGCTTCACTCTACAGAAGCAAGTCTTTAGTTTCGCCCAGCCATCTCTACCAAGCGGTCTTCCAGTCAGATGGTAACCTTGTAGTGAGGCGAAATTCTGATGCTGCAGCCATCTGGGCCTCAGGCACCAACGGCAGCGGCGCGACTGAACTGGTCTTCCAGGGTGACGGCAACCTCGTAATCCGTGCCGCAGGCGGCGCGGCCGCCTGGGCCTCAGGTACTAATACGTATGGCGGTACCACCCTAAACATGCAGGATGACGGTAATCTGGTAATGTATACCGCTACTGGAAGGGCTGTGTGGAGCACCTTTACCGGTAAGCTTCCGCCGCCGCCCACCGCTACCCTGACCGCACCAGCTACCTTGCCGGTTGGTGTGGCACCACAGCTTAGCATTGCAAGCACGGTTGCGAGTTCTTGTACTCTCAATGGCAGTGCGGTGACAACCAATGGTACCGTTACCGAGCCCGCTATCAGCGACGACATCAGCTATACCCTGCAGTGCAAGGGGCCTGGTGGTTCGGCGACTTCTTCTAAAACCATAGTGTCGACACCGCGTCTTGTAAGCACCTACCTACCGGCCACCGATCCGTTGAACGGCGTAAATGTCAGCAATAGCACGGGCTCTATTGCTAGCGCGAATACCTCCCTGACACAACCTGGGGAGAACAGTCCTGACTGGGCCGGCTATGCCATTGCCGGGCAGTCCGGTACTTATACGCGGGCCGAGGGCATCATTACCATCCCCCATGTAACCTGCCCCGCTGGCATTAGAGAATCCCATACCTCAATTTGGGTGGGCTTAGATGGGGCTGACGGTACAAACACTGTTGAGCAGGGTGGCGTAATGATTTCTTGCTGGGGGCATCACCCGCCGCTTTATCAGCTCTGGACGGAGATGGTCCCCGATAGTGGCGCAACTTCTTACTCAACCGCAGTACAGCCCGGAGACCAGTTACTCATGAGGGTCTCATATAGTACCGCTACCAGTAACTTTACTATTTATCTACAGGACCTAACGAGGGGCAATCTGATCGGTTCTCCCGTAACGCGAACCGCGAAATGCTCGTCTGGCGCTGATTGCCAACGTAAAACAGCCGAGTGGATAGTTGAGCGGCCTACCTATACCATCAATGGTAAAAAAACGATGCTGCCCTTTAATAACTTCTCAAGCGTCACCTTCAGCGGTGCCGTGGCTTCTAGCCAATCAAACTATACCTCCTATGCTTTTACCGACTGGAAGAATTTCCCGATTAACATACCAAGCGAGTCTGGCAACTACGTAACCTATCTGCCAATACCGCTCTACGAACAGACGAAGCTTTTTACCGTTAGCGTAAGGACACTTGAGTAGCCGTCTCAACAAACCGGTGTACGGTGGGAATTACTGTATGTCCAGGCCGCCGGGGTTAAGGTGACCGGAGTGGGGATTTGCGGCCAGCGGTTCCGGTGCATGACCGCTCAGCGGTATATCTGGGCCGCCAGGGTTGAAGTCTCGGAACTTTCATGCGACTTTAACATTTGAATGCATTACACTATATTCATTTAAAAGTCAAGAATCTGGTCCCTTGCGGGTGGTTGTCTGTTGCGGAGAGTTTTTGATTCCAATGAGCGAAATAACACCGCCGGCGATGACCAAACCGGCCGTGACTTCGATGCCAAGCCGGTAGGCCGAAACCGAGGCGGCTTCCAGGCCCTGCTTGTAAACTTCCGGTGTCTGGTCCAAGGAGTACGCCTTATGGTCATATGGCTTGGGCGGCGTAGTGATCAGGGGTTTTTGTTCGGATAGACGGATGGCGACCGGGTCGAGGTGCCAGACTTTCGAGTATTTATTGAGTGACGAAGTGAACTGAAGGGCCACCACAGCACCGACAGCAGCGATGGCTACCAAGCCGGCGATCCTGGCAATGGCATTATTGACCGCCGAGGCAATGCCTGCCTGCGCCTGCGGCACGTCGCCTAGGATGGCGGCTGTCAGCGGTGCGACCGTAATCGACAAACCGATACCGAACAACACGATCGCCGGAAATAATTGGCTAAAGTAATTCACATCAGCGCTCATGCGCAGCATCAGCAGAAACCCGCCGCCAGCCAGTATCGGCCCAAAGCCCATGAAAAAGCGCGGTCCGTACTTGCCGGCCAGGGCGCCAAAACGCGGCGACAGTACGAACATAATCAAAGTCACCGGTAGGAGCGCCAGGCCCGATGACAGTGCCGAATAATGACTCACCTGTTGCAGAAACAGCACAATCAAGAAAGTAGCGATGCTGAGGCCGGCGTAAATGCCGAGCGTCGCCACGTTGCCGACACTAAAATTGTGATTGCGGAACAAACTCAGCGGCAGCATGGGCTTCGCCACTCTGTTCTCGTACAGTAAAAACGCGCCCAGCAGTGCCGCGCCAATAACCAGCGGCACGTAAATCAGCGGGCTGCCCCAGCCATAATGCGGCTGCTCAATCAGCGCGTAGACCGCGCCGCCTAGCCCCAGGGCGCATAGCAAAGCGCCCATAATATCAACTTTGGCTTTTTGAGTCTCTTTGCCAGCATTAACGCCGCGTAACAGATACAGGGTAATGGCGATCGGCAGCGCATTAATGGCGAAAATCCAGCGCCAGGAGGCCGAATCGACCAAAAAACCGCCCAGCAGCGGCCCAATCAGAAAAGAAATACCAGTCCAAGCCGTCCAGGTGCCGACTGCCTTGCCCTGGGCTGGACCCGAAAACGTCGAAATAATAATCGCCAGTGAACTCGGCACCAGCAGCGCGCCGGCAATGCCCTGCAAGGCTCGGAAAGCGATTAGCGCGCCGCTGCTCGGGGCTACTGCACATAGCAGCGAAGCCACGCCAAAACCCAGCAAACCAAGCGTCAAAATCCGTTTGCGGCCCAGAAGATCAGATAAAGAGCCAGCAATTAAGATAAATGAGCCCAGGGTTAGCAGATAGCCGTCGACAATCCACTGCTGGGCCGCCAGACCGCCACCTAGGTCGCGCTGAATTGCCGGCAGCGCCACATTCACGATGGCGCCGTCCAAGAACGCCACAAACGAAGCCAGGATGCTCACCACCAGCACCAGTCGCTGCTGTTTGCTCATGCAATAAGGATAGCAGAGGCCGCCAAACTTCACCGATAGAAGAGGCTTATGGTTTAATGGAGGCATGCCTCCTGAGCCACCCACACCTCCCGGACCCCCGGGAGAAGATCCTAATCGAAACGTCTACGCGCCGTCGCACGAGCGTACGCCCGCGCCGTCACGGCCGGCCGACGTACCAATCGCCCCTCGTACCACCATGCCCCAAACCAGTAATTTTCAACTGCCTCGGCAGGCGGACGCTTATCAAGCGCCCACGCCACCTCCCGCCGCTCAGCCGCAACCAACAGTTCAACCGGCCCAGCCCGCCACTCCGGCCTCGCCTTATGACTTCATTACAGCCAACGAAAAACCAACTCCGCAATTTTCGCTGCCAGGCGGTTCTTCGCTGCTGTCGCGCGCGCTAATCTTCGGCGGCGGCTTGGTCGGTCTAATTATTCTGGCCATCATTTTCAAAAGTCTGCTCGGCGGCGGCTCGAAGCCCACGGCTTTGGTGAGCGTAGCCCAAGACCAGCAGGAGTTGATACACCTGGCAACGGCCGCCGGTTTGCAGCAAGGTATCACGACGACCGATCAAAACTTCGCGGCCACCACGCAGCTGGCTATTAGCAGCGCTCAATCAACGCTCATCACCTACCTCGCCACAAACGGGCAAAAAGTTGCGCCGAAGGTTCTCAGCCTTAAGGTCAGTGCCGCGCTCGATACCCAACTCCAGAACGCCGCGGCGGCCACAACTTATGACCAAACCTTCCAACAAATCATGAAAAACCAGCTTACCGTCTATAGCAGCGACATGCAGCAGGCCTTCCAGCAGACCAAGGGTCCTAAAGGCCGAGCCCTGCTTAACAGCAACTTCAATCAGGCAAAACTTTTGCTGCTGCAGCTCAACGCGCCCGGACAATAAGACCCGCGCTACTCGTCTTGGCCGGTTACCAGGTTATAGCTATGGCGAATCAGCCCCTGCACTTCTTCCCACGGCAGCTGCCCGGTGAGCACCAGCGTGTTCCAGTGCTTTTTGTTGAGATGATAGCCGGGCATGACTTCATCGTACTTGTCGCGCAGCAGCTTGCTGAGCTCAGGGTCGCACTTCAGGCTGAGCTGGACTGGCTCCTTACCCTCCCGAATCAGCGCAAACATTTTGTCGCCGGCCTTATACACCGCCACGTCCTCGCCGAACGGATAATCCAGCCGCGCGTTCGGCATGCCTAAAATGTAGTCTTCAACCGTCTTGTGATCCATCCCGAAACCACTCCAGATAGTGCTGCAGCTCGGCGATCGAGGCCTGAATATCGTCGAACGCCCGGTGCACCTCTTTTTTGTCGAATTGCACGCCGTATTTGCCCTGCATGAACACCTTCCAAGCGCTGACGTCCAGCATGCGGTAATGCAGTTTGAGATCGAGCTGCGGCCACCACTGCCGGATAAACGCCCGATCGTTATGAATGCTGTTGCCGGCCAGCACCGCCGGTTCGTCGCCGAACTGCGCCTCGACCAGATCAATCAGCGCCTGCTCGACTTCCGCGCTCGGCTGGCCGGTGGCCGTTTTAGCCACAAATTCGTCGCGGTTTTTGGGAAAATCCTTCCACCAGATATTTTTCTGCATGCGCTCGACCACCACTTTGTGCGGCTGGCCGACGATGGCCTCGTAGCTGGCCAGGGTTTTAAAATCAAAATCGGTTATTTCGGCCGCCACCTCAAGAATGACGTCCTTGGCCGGATCCAACCCGGTCATCTCCAAGTCCACCCATAGCAGCTTGGTCGGCACAGCATGTTTATCAATCATTACCCCATGATAGCAAAAAGAGGCTCTCGTAAGGCCTCTTTTTGTTCACGTAAGTCCCTCAGACTAGGCTCATAGTACCGGGCCGCGGGCTATTACTGTATGAAATTTCTAACTCTCGTTGGCGCGGGCGGTGGCCAGCGCGTCGCTGTACCACTTGAGTTCTTGTAGTAGCGTTTCCAGCGCGGTCTGCGGACCGTAAGGGTTGGCCCTCTCCACCTCGGACAAGTTGCCTTCCTCGTCGATTCTTTCGCTCATGCCGGTCATGGCTACGCCGGGCACGGTCGACATTGGCACCATGCGGCTCTCCGACAGGATTTCCTTTAAAGCCACTTCGGCGCGGGCACCGCCGGCCGAACCATGCGATACCACGGCGGCTGGCTTGCGGGCCAGCTGGTAGTCAACATAATCAATCGCGTTCTTCAGCACTCCCGGCACCGAGTGGTTATACTCCGGGGTTACGAAGACGTAGGCTTCAAATTCTGCTAATTTGTCGAGCCATTTTTTAGCTCCGGGATCGAGTGCGCGCTTGGGGTTATAGCGCGGGCTGACCGGTTCATTAAAAATCGGCATCGGATAGTCTCGCAGGTCGACCAGCTCGGCCTCCACATCTTGCATTGCTTTCAAGGTGTTCATGACCCATGCAGCTTGTTCAGGCGTTTTGCGGCCTTCGCGGATGCTGCCAATAATAACGGCTACTTTCATATGTATCTCCTTTTATGATATACTTTGTATAGTGTTATTAATCAGTATAGGCCCAATACTATACAAAGTAAAGCTATGAAAACCACGACTCTCACCAAACCACTCGAACCCCGCGTAGGCTGCATCGCCTCCGCCATGGAAATCATCGGCAACAAATGGAC
>DATCFR010000102.1:0-4536 GCA_036509405.1 Saccharimonadales bacterium (SeqCode) | reverse complement strand
CCAGTCAGGACGCCGCAGCCAAATTAACTTTCCATGTTAGTGCCAAAGACATCTATGTAGTTGCCGGCAGCGCTAATAATCAGCCTATGCCGGTGGCTGTTGGCTTGCTGGCTGCCCAGGCTGGCCAGTATGGCGCCGACGCCCCGGGAGGCACGGCGACAATCGCCGGCTCCAAGCTGTATCACATTGTTTCACTGCGCCAGGCCAGCAGCACTACCGTGACTTTGACCGTTCCCGCCGGCACCTCACTGTATACTTTCACCTTCGGCAGTTGACATGAAGATACTTAAAACTCTTGCCGAGCGTTACCCATTGATCGGGCCTGGCTTCTGGATATTGACTATCCAATACCTTATCGCGCAGCTGGTGGTGGCGCAGGCCTGGACAATGCCCTACAGTCTGAGCCAGAATACCATCAGCGATCTTGGGGTGACCAAGTGCGGCGTCTACCCTGGCCATTTTGCTAATGGGCAATTTGTCTGTTCGCCGCTCCACGGCTGGATGAATGCCTCTTTCTTGGTGCTTGGGCTTTCCATGATTATCGGCGCGGTGCTCATTTATCAGAAATTTCACAAAAGTCTGGGCGCTACTGTCGGCTTCAGTTTCATGGCTTTGGGTGGCTTCGGCACTCTGCTGGTCGGTTTGTTTCCCGAAAACACGGCGAGCGGCCTGCATATTTTCGGTGCCGTCCTGCCGTTTTTTGTCGGCAATATTGGTATGGTAGTGCTGGGCTCAACCCTCGCTGTACCTCGCGGTCTGCGCATCTACACTATCTTATCAGGTGTTATTTCGCTGGTTGCTTTAATGCTGTTGCTAACTATGCACTATCTGGGAATTGGCATCGGTGGCATAGAGCGCGTCACGTCCTATCCCCAGACCATATGGTTCATCGTGTTTGGCATCTATATGGTACGCAATCGCGCCCGCCGGATGCTATAATACAGTCACCGAAACAGGGGTAAAGGTGTTTTCTTATATGAATATTGCTCTAGTACCGGCAGAAAAAGTTCCACAGCTTTTCTCCACACGAATCAAAAACCACCACGCCGACGAAAAGGTGTTTGTCACGTCAATGTCCGCTCAGTTTTACGACAATCCTATTATTCAGAATTTGGCAAAGTACGGCTCGTCGCACGATACATTCTTGATTGACTATTTTGGGCATTGGCACGGTATTCGTCCAGCAATTTCAATGAGAAGCGAGCATCGTGAGGCCAGGCGCCGATTTCAACAGAATTTTCTTGGCTCATATATCGTTATAGGTCCGCCGCCTCGTATTAATTTTACGAACAGTACTATATTAAATCGCTTTCATATTAAGGCGTACGCCGTTGGTAACAAAGTGTTGTCTCTCGGTGGCGTTAATTGCACTTCACATTCCTATGACTTTATTGATCTAATGTTGGACTTTGAGTCTGATAAATTCGTAACCTACCTCAACAAGTTTTCAGAAAAGAATGGCAACATGAGAAAGGATGGAGTCGGAGAAGGTTTTTGGCTTGATGATCATAATGAGGTATTGATCGATTACGGGAGACGGAATAATTTCTATGGCAAAAATAACAAATCCGTTATTCTCGATAGCTTGCTAACTGATCTCGAAAAAGAGCTGGAATCGGTAACCATGAGTTCGACCTATATACCGTATGGCAAACTAGACGATATTTTGTTCCGTCACGTACGCAAAGGTCACCCGGTGACTTTCTACGCCAATCGTCCTTCCAAGTTCTATCCTCCTGAACACGCTACAAGTGAAAAATTCTTGCAAAGATTCTACGCACTCAAAGCCAAAACCCCCTGGTCTGATAAACGGCCAGACAAGTTTAATCATCTGAAAGCAGCAATTATTACGTATCCCAGTGGGGATCGGGTGGCTTACGTCGGCTCACATAATTTTAATGAACTGCACGTCTGGGCTGGCAATGCCGAGATGACGTTACGAACGACTGATAACAGGTTGATTGATCAGCTTCAGGAATTCATAACTGACAATTTAGAACATGCCTAGGCTACAATGAGTGTAACGCTATGGCAGAGGAACCGTTACCTACTAAGGCTATGCTCGAATCAGAAGACGACTTTGGTGCGGCTTACAAGACGTACGCTCAGCCGATTTACCGGTTTTTTTATTGGCGTACCCGCGACACCGCGCTGTCGGAAGATCTGACCAGCGGCGTTTTCGAGAAAGCCTGGCGATCGCGGCGCAGTTTCAAAAGCGGGTCTGTACGGGCGTGGCTGTACCGGATTGCTCGCAATCTGCTGATTGATCATTGGCGAGCCAAGCAAGACCTGCTGCTCGAGAATGACGACAGCATAATCAGCGAAGCCGAAGCTGCCGGTGAGCGCCTGGATAGACAGCTCATGGCTGAGCGCTTACACCGGGCTTTAGATCGGCTGTCGGCCGAGATGCGTTCAGTTGTGGAGCTGCGTTTCGTCGAGGGCCTGTCCGCCAAGCGGGCGGCCGATATCATTGGTACCACCGAAGGCAATGTGCGGGTTATCCAGTACCGGGCACTTAAGAAAATGAGGCAATATTTAGATGAGCAGTAAACATGCTTTACATGATGAGCTGGCCGCGGCTGGCGCCAAGCCGGCCGAGACCAAGGGCTTGCTCGAGGTCGCTCATCAGCTCCGGCACCTGAGGGCCGCGAAAGTTTCGCAGCCGCGCCGTCGCTGGCGCTTTGCTCCTGCAGGCGTGGCGGCCGTAGTTGGGCTGGTGCTGGGAGCTAATCTGATAGCCTATGCCCAAACCAGCCTGCCTGGCAGCTGGCTGTATCCGGTTAAACGGCTGTCCGAAAGGGTGGCCGTGAGCTTCGATCCGAATTATCGCGCCACGCTCATGATGCGGCGCTCCGAAGAAGTCGCCCAGCTGGTTAATCACCGTGCCAGCTCGCCAGTGGTGTTAGCCACACTGGCCGATTACCGCACCGATGCCGCCGCTTATAAATCTGCCAATTACGCAGCCTTCGAGTACTGCAAAAGTAACTTGAAACAGGCTGCCGCAGCAGCGCCCAAGCCCCAGCAGCAGGCTATTGACAGCACGCTCACCTCACTGCAAACATAATATGTGTAACGAATTCGTCATGTACCCGTTATAGATAGTGACAGGCAATTAACTTTGAGGGGATAAAACAGTATGAAAAAGAGTAGTTCAATAATAATCGGCATCATCGTGATCATTGTGTTAGTTGGCGGCGGTTTCGCCCTGTTCCACAAATCGTCCAAGACCACGCCGGCGTCCACGACCAACACCACGTCAAGTAAGGCCGCGGCCGTCAACGACGCGGTTTTAATAACCAAGACCGATTCGAAACTGGGCCAATATCTGGCGACTCCAGGCGGCCAGGCGCTCTACACCTACGGCGCCGACAGTGCGAACACCAGCAATTGCACCGGCTCATGCTTGGCTAACTGGCCAGCCTACCAAGATAAAGGTTCGACCAGCAATCTGCCGTCGGGCATCGCGACCATTAAGCGCAGCGATAATAGCGAAACTCAGTACACCTACATGGGCATGCCGCTCTACACCTTTGTCAGCGACAGCTCAGCTCAAGTTACCGGTAATGGTGTAGACAACTTTAAGGTAGCGGTGCCGTCTTCTAGCTCTTCGTCGACCACCACGGCGCCCAGCAGCTCATCCTCGCCGTCAACCAACAGCTCGAACTCGAACTATCCGTACTAGCCTTCGTACAAGATAGAAAGAATATTACCGGCCGGGTCTTTGAACCAGGCAATGTCCGGCCCCTGTTTAGCGGCGATGCCGCGGGCAATGCCTTTGTCGTCGGTCATATCGTACTGTTCGAATGTGACGCCCTTGTCTTTTAGGTCGTCCACGGCTTGGTCGATGTCATCGACTACAAAATTCAAAATGGTGAAGGTCGCTGGCTGGTGGTCGTCTTTAGAGTAAACGAACACTTCGGCGCCGCCGGGCAGATGTAAGTGCAGGCCCATGGCGTCTTCGTCCACCTTGAGCCCTAAAACATCCGAATAAAATTCCTTGGCCTTGGCCTGGTCATCGACTGAGAAGCCGCTGAACGCTGCGATACTTTTAAACATTTATTCCCCCTTGGCCTTGGCCAGATTAATTAACGTTGAGCCGCCGCTATCACGCCAGCGGTCAAACGCCGGACTGTCGCCGGTGTGCCGCTCGCGCCACATGTAGAAAGCATTGCGTGAGTAAACCACCGTTTGGGCGTCTTGCAAGCCCTTACCCTCGTCAAGCAGGTTGGCTGCTCCCGGGCCGCCATTATAGCCAGCCGCGACGAGCTCAACGGTGGCATTCCAATCCGGGCCTTGGCTGGGCGTACCAAACTGGTCACGCAGGTAGGCTAAGTATGCGGCGCCGAACTCAATGCTGGTCTGCGGGTCGTATAGATTGTAAGAGGTGCGTGGTGTTTTCAGGAATTTGCTCGCGATGTCTTTGGCTGTGGGCGGTGTAATTTGCATGAGCCCATAAGCGTCGCTGCCGCTTTTGGCGTGGGCGTAGCCGCCCGACTCGAGCGTCATGATAATGGCGATCATATCTGGGTCGATGTT
>DATCFR010000101.1:0-5035 GCA_036509405.1 Saccharimonadales bacterium (SeqCode) | reverse complement strand
CAGCCGGCGCATGACGTAGCCCTGCTCTTTGTTGCTGGGGATGACGCCGTCAACAGCCATGAAAACTGCGCCTCGCAAGTGGTCAGCAATAACTCGCATGCTCTCGGTGTGACTATCGTAGTTCTTGCCGGAAAGACTTTCAAGTTTCCGGATAATCGGCCACAAAACGCTAATCTTGAAGGCATCGGGGCTGTTGATCGCGGCCATAGCGATACGCTCCAGGCCACCGCCGAAGTCAATGTTCTTCTTTGGCAACGGCTCGAAACCCTTCTCGGCACGTTTATATTCCATCAGTACGTTGTTGCCGATCTCAACAAAGCGGCCACAATCACAGTTAGGATGGCATTTTTCACCGTATTTCGTATTGTGTTCAACAAAATCAAATTCATAGAAAATTTCAGTTGAGGGACCGCCGGGCTCACCGGGTGGCATGTCACCGATCTTTCCATTGCGGCACCACCAGTTCTTGTCAGCATCATAAAAGAAGATCCTGGCGTCTGTTCTCATACCAGTTTTAGCCGCATTCTCTTCAGAACCCAGATCAGCCTCGCTGGCTTCAATTTCTTTTTCCTCAAACAGTCTTTTCCAAATTGCTGCCGATTCGGTATCTTTTGGAATCTTAAATTCCTCACTGCCAATAAAACAAGAGACATACAATTTAGCCGGATCGAGCCCGATGATATCGGTTAAAAACTCAAAAATCCACGGCAGCTGCTCCTGCTTGAAATAATCGCCGAGCGACCAGTTGCCGAGCATTTCGAAGAAAGTGGTGTGGCGGTTATCGCCAACTTCTTCGATGTCCTGGGCGCGCAAGCAAGTTTGCGAGTCCACCAGCCGCTGGCCTTCGGGGTGCGATTCACCCAAGAGGTACGGGATGAGCGGCTGCATGCCGGAGCCGGTGAACAGTGTGGTGGGATCGTTATACGGCACTACTAAAGCTCGCGGAATCACTTTGTGCCCGCGCGCTGTGAAAAAATCCAAGTAAGCCTTACGAATTTCTTGAGCCGTCATATCTGTTGTATTTTACCAGAGCATTGACAAAAGCTCTATAATTTACTATAAATACAGTATGGAATTTGAGAGAGCCAGAAATGGCCGACGGACGGTCGGAAGTGAACTGTCATTGGCAGATGCTAATGCCGCTGTTACCTGTTTGGAGCTCAAGGCTCAGCTTGATCCTCGACAAAGATTCACTGCTGCCTACTACGCTAGGACTGCTAGAAAAATTAGAGAGGCGATGGGTGAGGATCCGGATATTGATGGAGACTTTGATACTACTGTAGCCGTGGGTCGTCTCGGCCGTACTCTTGTCGGTAGGGCGCCTCGCTTCACTCTCGCTAATTCGGAACTTATAACCGAAAATCAGACAGCAGTTTATGCACGTGATCTGAATCTCCTACCCAATTTTGGCCAAAAATTTGTGGACGGATTCAAAGAGATATTTATCGAACCAGCTGTAAGCAGGCTGATGGCAGCTACCGTTCAACTACAAGAGCGCCTTTAGATTACGAGTGCGCCGCCAGATACTGCACGGCCTCTAGCAAATCCTTAGCGGTGTAGGTCGCCTCTTTTGAGGTCACCGGCTCGTTGCCAGTTTTGACGAGAATCGTCTTTGTGCCGGCATTAACACCAGCCATAATGTCGGACTCGCGGTCGCCGATAACGTAGGACTGTGCCAAATCTATATTGAACTCCTTAGCAGCTTCTAGTAGCATCAGCGGTTTGGGCTTGCGGCAGGCGCAGTTGTCTTCGACCTTGTGCGGGCAGACGTAAATTTTGAGGAGTTTGATGCCGCTGGCTTCCGTCAGATCAAGAAAGGCATTATTGATACGCTCGAAGTCTGCTTGGCTGAGCCGCCCCTCGCCGATGCCGGCCTGATTGGTCACCTCGAACACGCCGTAGTCCAGTGTCGCCAGCAGCTTGAGGGCCTTGACTGTGTCCGGAAACAGATGGAGATCGCTGATGCTATCGACGCGGAAGTCCGGCGGGTCAACGATCATGGTGCCGTCACGGTCGAGGAAGACTGCTTTCATAGGTATCAGTGTAGCAGTCTGCGTTTCTCAGCAACTATACTTGATTGCATAATTCAGAATAAAATTGTATACTATTCATCATGTCTGATGTGAGAAGTCTCTATGAGCGCGGGCGAGATGTAATACAGGATCCGTACGCTAGTGCAGTGGTGGCCGCCGGCAGTTTACTTGTTAATGTGCTATACCGGGAGCCGCTTGTCGTCTATGCCAATGAATCTTTCGGTGAGCAGATGAAAAAAGCCCTGCCATCGGCCCTACCAGCAGATAAGGTATCCGAATGGCAGCCGGCCAATGTGGGCTTTCAAATGGCTTATTCCGCTGCCGCCTTTGAGAGTTGACGCCGCCGTTGAGCGATCAGGATGGCTAAGCCAGACCGAAAGAGCCCAAGAAGATGTTGGGTTTTCGTCAATCGCGCTGGCCTGGATATCAAAATATGCCTTCGATCGTCTCGCCGAAGCTAAAACCGAAGGAGAGAGACGAGCCTGGGCGGCGGGAATTGCGGGCGGAAGCGCGCTAATGACCCTGGGAGTTCTGCTGTATGAGGGCAGTGAGGGCGGCAAGCTGGGTTTTACCTCGCATCTTGCCGGTATCGGGGTAGGCTGGGCGGCACACCGACTAGGGTCACGCCGCCGAGCTGTGCAAGCCAGTAACAATGCCACCGCCTAATACATGCTCGCCATCATAAATGACGGACGACTGACCGGCTGCCAGGGCGCGCTGCGGCTCTTCTAAGATCAATTTTTTGCCGGCAATAGTGCAGCCCACCAGCGGGCCGCGGTAGCGCAGCCGGGCTTGGTAACGTTTGCCTTTGTCCGCAGGCTGGTTGATCCAGTGCACATCTTCGAGCGTGATTTTCTTGCTCCATAAGGTCTGGTCATCCAGATCGGTCGTGACGTAGATGGTGTTGGTCTTCATGTCTTTGCGGCTGACATAGTATGGCAGTCCGCCGCCGACGTTGAGGCCGTGGCGCTGGCCGATGGTGTAGAAAATGGCGCCGTCGTGCTGGCCAATTTCATGGCCGTTTTGATTGATGATCGGACCGGACGGCTGCGGGCCGAGTTCGTGCAGCAAAAACTCCTTGATACCGACCTTGCCGACAAAGCAGATGCCTTGACTGTCTTTTTTCTCGGCCGTAGATAATTGCAACTTTTTCGCAATTTTGCGGATCTCGGTTTTACGATAGTCACCGATAGGCATCAGGCTTTTACGCAGCGCGGCCTCGGTAACGCGGTACAAGAAATACGACTGGTCTTTGGCGGGATCAAGCCCGGCCAAAAGCCGGCCGTCCTTGATGCGGGCGTAGTGGCCGGTGGCGATCAGATCGGCGCCGTCTTCCAGGGCGGTTTCCAGGAATAGCTTAAATTTTACTTCTTGGTTGCACATGACATCCGGGTTCGGTGTGCGGCCTGCCCGGTATTCGCGCACCATGTAGTCCACAACTTTGTGGCGGTATTCGGTCTCGAAATCATACATTTTGAAGTCAATACCGAGTTGCACGGCTACCCGCTTGGCGTCCTGGTAGTCTTCTTGCCAGGGGCAGACGAAGCCCGGCAGGTCTTGGCTCCAGTTTTTCATGTAGACGCCCGTGACGTCGTAGCCCTGCTGCTGGAGCAGAGCCGCTGTTACCGACGAATCGACGCCGCCGGACATGCCGACATACACTTTTTTTGCCATAACTAACCTATTCTATCAAATTACCACGGGCCGGGAAGAGCAGCAGCGGTCCGCCATCGGCGGATGCGAATTCATTTCGCAAGCTGCGATGAGAAACCCACGGTAGTGGGTGTCTCATGGCCTAGACATCGAGAAAAACGATAACCTCGTCGGCTTTGACGTGCATGATGCCGCCGGAGATGCGGATTTTCTGGTCGCCTTTGTTAACGGTACGGACAATAAGATCGCAGGGCTGCAACAGCGAAATGAAGTTATGGTGCCTAGGCAGAATATCGAAAGGACCAGTGGCGCTCTCGGCGGACACGCTGAAGGCTGGGCCGTCGTAATAGTCCCGAAACGGTGAGTAGACCCGGACGTTCATGCTGAGTTCGCCTTTGTCCGAGTTTTGGCTCAGCTTGGTGAGCGTCTGGCGTTCTTCCTGCTCGTTCCGGCTCGAAGCGGCGGCCGGGTTAATGACTTGCTCGTCGTCAAGCTTGACGGGCTGGTCGCTCATACGATGATTTCCTCGATGCTTTTCAGGGTTTCCTCGCGACTGAAGAATTCGCCCGGCAAGCCATTGAGCCTGGTCATGACGAACATGTTCTGAGAGAAGTTTTTAATCAGTTTCTGAGCCTTGGCGTAATCGGCGCGGTCGGCTGGGCTGAGTTCGCTTTCGCCGATGATGGCGATGATGCCGCGTAGTGAATTATATTTCTGCAGCAAGGCCTGGACCTGCACGCTGAGCAGATAATGGCGTTCGCCGACGACTTCCGGCGTCAGCAGCGACGAGGTAGTCAAGGTCAGGTCGACGGCCGGCCGGATGCCCTGCTCGGCGACTTTACGGCTGAGCACGATAATCGAGTCCATCTCGTGCTGGATGAACTGCACGGCCGGGTCGCTGATATCGTCGGCCGGCACGTAAATGGTCTGCACCGAGGTAATGGAACCGTTTTCGTTGGAGTTTAAGCGGTCCTGCAAGGTTTTGACATCCGAGAAAATGGTCGGCTCGTAGCCGCCCTCGTTAGGCACTTCGTCTAGAATGGTCGACAGTTCGTTACGAGCCTGCACGTAGCGGTACATGTTATCGGCGAAGAACAAGATGTCTTTTTGGCGTTCGTCGCGGAAAAACTCGGCCGCGGCCGTCGCTGAAATAGCCACCAGCGAGCGCTGCACTGGATTCTCATTCATCTGCGCGAAGAAAAGCGAGGTATTAGGCAGCAGATCATTATCTTGCAGTGTTTTATACAGTTCATGGCCCTCGCGGATACGCTCACCGATGCCTGCGAAGAAAGATAGGCCGCCGCTGCTCTGGGCGATGTTATTGATCATCTCCATGGTCAACACCGTCT
>DATCFR010000100.1:0-2535 GCA_036509405.1 Saccharimonadales bacterium (SeqCode) | reverse complement strand
AACCCGCGCGATGTGCTGCTGCTTCTGCCGCTGGTTATCATCGGCTATATCTATAGCTTTTACGGTAGCAAGTCCCGCAGCGCGGAGGGCTGAAGCGCGCGGCTAGCGCCTATCATCCAGCTTACGTAAGCTGTATAATAGAACCCATGGACCCATCTAATAAAGAAGGTTCCGGCCTAGGCTCGATGTCACCTCCGCCAGAGCAGGTGTTAGTGCCGGTTGGCGGCACGGAAACGGCCCCTAACCCTGAGCAGGCGGCGAGCGGACCGGAGCGGGCACCAGCACCGCTGGGTGCTCCATCGACGGCAGTGCCGGCGGCACCTGCTGCCACCATACCGTTGCCCACCCCGGCCCCGGTCAGCGCCGTGAGTGGTGTGTCGGCAGCCTCCCAAGCTGCGGCATTGGCGGCCGATGACGGTGACCTGATTGAGAAGGAGTGGGTCGTGAAGGCCAAGCAGATCGTCGAACGCACCAGAGATGACCCTTATAAACAGAGCGAAGATTTGACCTTGTTCAAGGCGGACTATATGAAAAAACGCTACGGCAAGACCATAAAAGTAAGTCGGTAGAGCTGTATGACAGTGTTTCTCTTCATCGTAGCCATCATCTTCGTCTTGGCGATGATCGCCGGGCCAATTATCTTCGTGCAGACGCGCAAAACGTTTCGCGAGCAGAAGAATTACGAGCGCGGCTTAAAAGTAGTGCCGCTGTTAATTCACTTGCCGCCACCCAGCGATGACACAGAAATTGGCAGCCGCGACAGCCGCGACGTCATGGACGAGACGATCAGCAAGGGCGAATTGATCTATAATATCATTGCCAGCACCTTTCAGAAGAGTTTCAAGCATACCATCTGGTACGGACAGCGGCACTTCGCCTTCGAGATTGTTGGCAGCCAGGGCTTCGTTTACTTCTATGCGGCTGTACCGGTAGCTTTGCTGGAGGTAGTGAAGCAGGCAATTAGTAGCGCCTATCCTTCAGCTCGGCTAGAAGAAGTATCCGAGCACAATATTTTCAGCCCGGTGGGGCGGGTGAGCGGCACGGTGGGCGGCGAGTTGGCGCTTAAAGAGCCCTTCGCTTATCCGATCGCGACCTATCAAGACCTCAAGCGCGATAGCATGCAGTCCTTATTAAACGCCCTAGCGACGCTTGGCAAGGAGGACGGCGCCGGTATTCAGATCCTGATGCGCCCGGCCAACCCCTCGTGGCGTAAGACAGCGCAGAATCTGGCCAGCCAAAAGCGTAAAGGCCATAAAGGGTTTGGATTTGACCTGGCTAACCTCGGCGGGCTGATACATGATGTGGCGATCGCGCTATTTAAGCCGCCCGAACCCAACGAGAAGAAAGACGAGAATAAGCATGATTTATCCAATATGGAGCAAACAACCCTGGATGCCATCGACGAAAAGACTCGGCACCCAGGCTATGAGGTGGTTATTCGGGTGGTGGCTTCGTCGAATATCAGCCAGCGTGCTCAGGCCATCGTTAATAACATCGTGGCCAGCTTTTCTTTATATGATGCGCCTGGCAAGAATGGCTTTAAATATACGCCGGCCAAGGATATTGACGAGTTGATCACGGCCTATATCATGCGCTTTTTCCCACAGGAGCATAATAAGAGCATTCTTAACTCGGTTGAGCTGGCCACCTTGTTTCACTTTCCGGACGAGGGCAATGTGCCGACTTCGCAGCTGACGCGGCAGGGCTCTAAGCAGGTGGACGGCCCGCGCAACATTCCGGAGCAGGGGCTGCTCATGGGCTACAACGTGTTTCGGGGTGTTAAGAAGCCGATCCGGCTGGGGCTGGGCGATCGCCAGCGGCACATGTACGTGGTCGGACAGACCGGTACCGGTAAGTCGACCTACCTAGAAAATCTGGCGCTGCAGGATATGCTCAGCGGCAACGGTTTTGCGTTTGTTGACCCGCACGGCGACACGGCCGAGCGGCTATTATCGATGGTGCCCAAGGAACGCACTGAGGATGTCATCTACTTTTCGCCGGCCGACATGGAGCATCCCATGGGTCTTAATTTATTCGAATTTAATAATCCCGATCAGAAGGACTTCCTGATCCAGGAAGCTCTGAACATGCTTTACAAGTTGTATGATCCACAACATCAGGGCATCATGGGACCGCGCTACGAGCACCTTTTCCGAAACGCCGCGCTGACCATTATGGCCGATCCGGCCGGCGGTACCTTCGTAGATATTCCTAAATTGTTCCGCGATCAGAAATTCGTGCAGCAAAAGTTACAACACGTTACGGACATGAATGTGTTGGAATTCTGGAACAAGGAGATGCCAGCCAGCCAGCGTTCCAATGACTTCGGCGAGGTCACGAGCTGGTTCGTGAGTAAGTTCGGCGCGTTCCTGAGTAACGAAATGATGCGCAACATTATCGGCCAAACCAAGAGCGCCTTTGATTTGCGCGACATCATGGATCACAAGAAAATTCTGCTGGTGAATTTAAGTAAGGGCCGTACCGGCGAACTGAACTCCAGGCTGCTCGGTATGGTGTTCGTGATGAAATTCCAGG
>DATCFR010000099.1:0-3002 GCA_036509405.1 Saccharimonadales bacterium (SeqCode) | reverse complement strand
TTGATAAACCACCGATACTGCAAGCTATTGAGTCCTCTTAAATTAGGCGTCAAGCTGGGTGCGCCAGTGATCGTAAGTGGCAAGAGCTTTTTGAGTCGCCAGGCCCGTGTAACGCGTTTCTGGCGACTGTAGAATTTGCTTTTCGCTATCTGTAAATTTGGCGAAATAGGCGGCGATCGCGGCATCTTGGGAGGCAACTTCATAGAGCGGCTTGCCGGCTTCCAGCGCCTGGTGGGCCAGCGCTTTTGAAGCTTCGTGAGCAGTCGTGTGGCCATATTTTTCCAACAATAGATATAGTGGCTCGGCGGCTATAGCACCGCCACTGAGATGCAGGTTGCGCTTCATGCTTTCTTCGTCGACTTCAAGCTTGGCCATGACAGTATTAAGCCGCTGGGCCATTGATGCCACGCTGGCCAGCACCACCGGATAAAAGCGCGCTGAGGCTGAATCGGTCAAGTCGCGCTGATGCTCACTCGACAGGTTGAGGTTGGCGTTCACCAGCTGGGCCGTGACTTGCTTGGACATGCTGATAACATTTTCGAAATTCCACGGATTACGTTTGTGCGCCATGGTGGAGCTGCCGGTCTGGCCAGCCGCGAAAGCTTCGCGGACTTCGGCGATTTCGCTGCGCTGCAAATGCCGCATATCGTGACTCAAATTAGCCATGATGCCAGCTGTGACCACTAACTCGTCGATTAAACGCACATAATTTTCGGCTGGAATAATCTGTGTGGAGTAGGGCGCCGGCTCCAATTCCAGATAGCCGAGCACGGTTTGCTCGAACTTCAGCGGATCATCAACAAACAAGCTCAAGGCATTATAGGCGCCGACGGCGCCAGAAAACTTGCCCTTCATTTTGCCGCTGAGCACTTTGAGCGAACTAATGCTGCTGCCCAGCCGGCTGACATATTCGGCCATAGCAAAACCAAACGTGATGGGCACAGCGTGCTGGCCGTGGGTGCGACCGATCTGAACCGTGTCAGCGTAGCGCTTAGTCAGATCAAGCAGGGTTTCTTCGAGTTCCACGAGCCGAGGCAGTACTAGCTCATTCACGGCGGCGCGCAGCTGTAGGCTCATGGCCGTGGCCACAATGTCATAAGAGGTGGCACCGAAGTGTACATACGGCTTGGCCTCGTCGGGCAGCTGGCTTTTAATGACATTAACCAATGCCTTGACGTCGTGCCTGGTAGTTTTTTCTTCCTCAGCTACCGCCTCGGCCGTGACTTTGGCGGCCGCCGCTTCAATCTGGGCAGCTATCTCGGGCGAACAGATGCCAAACTCGGCCAGCGCCTTGGCCAGCGCCGCCTCCACGTAGGCTTGATAGGCGATACGGCTAGCTTCGGATAAATATTGGGCAATCTGCGGGTCATAGTAGCGGCCGTCGAGCGGATCGAGCGCGCTGTAATTCGGACCGGTCGAGGGAGTGGGCAGTTTGATGGGGTTCATGATTGTGTCTCCAAATAATTTTTCACGTTCTTGGCGATGCGCTCCAGCGGATCGGCATCCGCGGCCTTGACGAAGGTTTGGCCAGTTAATTGTTCGTACAACTCAATATAGCGCGCCGACACCTCAGCCACAAACTCGTCGGGTAGCTGCGGCATAGTTTGATCGGTCTGACCGCTGAAGCCATGGCCCATCAGCCACTCGCGCACAAACTCCTTGGACAGCTGGCGCGGCGGCGCCGATGTATCACCGGAGACGTAAGCATCGTAGCCCTCGGCATAGAAGTAGCGCGATGAATCAGGCGTATGGACTTCATCAATCAAGATCAGCTGGCCCTCATGACGGCCAAACTCATATTTGGTATCAGCCAGCACGAGCCCGCGCTCGCGGGCCATGGCCTGGCCTTTTTTAAACAGCTCGTGAGCGTATTCTGACAGCTGCCGCCACTCACCGGCGGTCGCCAAGCCTTGCTTGATAATCGCGTCAGCGGCAATGTCCTCGTCATGGCCCTCATCAGCCTTGGTAGTGGGTGTGATAATCGGCTCTGGAAAGGCATCGTACTGCTTGAGGTCCTCAGGCAAGACAACACCGCAGAGTTCACGCTTGCCAGCCTCGTACTCGCGCCAAGCGTGGCCGACCAGCACACCACGGATCACCATCTCAACTTTGACAGGTTCAGCTTTTACACCAATGCTGACGTTAGGATCAGGCACAGCTCGCAACCAGTTCGGCACTATGTCGGCAGTTGCTTCAAGCAAGTGGGCGGCCAGCTGGTTCAACACCTGGCCTTTATAGGGAATCGCCCGCGGCAATATGTGGTCAAAGGCCGAAATTCGATCCGTTGCCACCATAACCAGCCGGTTCTCGCCTAGGCTGTAGACATCGCGAACTTTGCCGTGGTAGAGCGCAGTCTGATGGGGAAAATGAAAATCAGTCTCACTTACAGATTGCGGCATATGCTTTTATTATAGCTGAACAGAGACCAAACAAAAAGTTGACACATGCTTACATAAGCTGAGGCATCGACATCATTGATCCGCCCTTCAAGTCTTAGCGCCGGGCAGCTAACTCCTGTATTATTGAGGTATGAAACAGCGCGGGACGATCGGTATCGTAGGCGGCGGTCAGCTGGCACGCATGCTCACCGAAGCTGCTACGGCGCTCGGCTTCAAAGTTGTGGCGCTTGATCCCGGCCCCAATTGCCCTGCCGCACAAGTCGGTGCCGAGCAAATTATTGGCGATTTATATGATGCTAAAGCCATCAAAAGTCTGGCCGAAAAAGCCGATTATCTGACCATTGAGATTGAGCATTTGGATGCCAAAATACTCGAAGACTTAGCGGCCGACGGCAAACCCGTTAATCCCTCGCCCAAAACCATCGCCTTAATTCAGGATAAATTAGCGCAGAAGCAATTCTTGCGCGAGCATGGTGTGCCGGTAGCGGATTTCGCCGAAATAACAGATACGGTCTCGGCCGAACAGGCCTTAAAAAGTTTTGGCGGCACAATGCTACTCAAAACTCGCCACGGCGCTTACGACGGCCGCGGCAACGCCGTGGT
>DATCFR010000098.1:0-3183 GCA_036509405.1 Saccharimonadales bacterium (SeqCode) | reverse complement strand
GCCCTGCTGGCCGAAACCGGCGAAGTCCAGTACGGCGAGAACGGCGACAGCGCAACCGCTCCGGCTGGCTATCGCACCTCACCCGGCACCTTCACCAAAGGCTGGACCAACGCCAACCAAACCATGACCTTCTACGGCTCGGTCGCTACCCGCCAAACCTGGACCTGGACCTGGGAAGAGGGCGGCGGCCCTTGCAGCGGCGACGCCTCGTTCGACAGCACCAACGGCTGCATCTCGGGCATCGAAAACAACACCACCAGCTACGACTACAACCTCCAGTACGCTCCGCCACCCAGCTACCCCCTCACCTCCGGCTACAACATCCTCTCCTGGCGCGAAGTGCTAACGCACCCGTAACCCCCGTTAACTCATTGACAAAATCACATTAACGTAGTATTTTTAGTAAAATTTGCTATTATGAATGATTATCATCTATTGCGCCACGAGTTTGTAAGAGGAGTCTTCGGAAGAGGACACCGCTTGGATATATGGGACGCTGTGCTTAAGCATGAGATTGAACCTGCTGATCCATTCACGGTGAAGTCAATATTTGATGAACTTTCGGAGACAACAATGTCGCCACGGCCAACCATAAGTATGGTGTGGGGAGAATTTGTGAGGCTCGAGGAGCTGAATATGACGAGGCGGGTTTCGCCTCAGCAGTCCAAACTGGTGCCGCATGTCCGTCTTGATTCTCCGATGTGGCCGGTAGTTCAGCACGCCATAGAGGTTATCGAAGTGATTTATCCTCCGGCTCACTAAAAGGTCCCGGACTTAGCCGGGACCTTTGGGAAGGGAGGAACGAGGAGATTAGTCCAGGTTGCTCGCCGTGAACGTGTCCGCGCCGTTGACCTTGCCTTCGTAGGTAGCGGTCAGGGTGTACTTCGCGCAGGTCGTGTCATCCGACTCACAGCTGGTCGAGCCGTCAGATTGAGTTACTTTGTAGGCGTAAGACTTGGCTGTACCGTCACCGGCGACCAGGGTCTTGCTCTGGCTTGGGTTGGACGGGTCAATTAGTGCGTTCTGATCGAGGCTCTTCATGTTGGTGCTGAGCCAGGTCGAGCCGTTCATGTCAGTCAGGCTGGGGTAGTAGCCGTTCTGGCTGAAGAAGGCCTCCAGCTGCGTTTGCAGCGATTTGACGTCTGATTGCCGCTTAGAGTTGCGTGCCTTAGCCTGGATACCGCTGTACGTCGTGATAACGAGCAGCGCCAAAATACCAATG
Organism: Saccharimonadales bacterium (SeqCode); assembly: GCA_036509405.1. Taxonomy (GTDB): domain Bacteria; phylum Patescibacteriota; class Saccharimonadia; order Saccharimonadales; family UBA4665; genus DATCFR01. The sequence continues at coordinate 1,961 of DATCFR010000098.1, read as the reverse complement.
ACTACGATAACGATCAACAGTTCGACGATCGTGAAGCCTTGATTACGTTTTTTAAGGGAGATCATAAGAGCCCACCCTCCTAATTGTTACTTTATATTGATTGTTAATTTATGATTCCGAAACCGATGGGTTACATCGGACGCGGGCATCTGGCTATGATTATAAACATAAGTGCTTTTCAGTCAACACTTTTCTTCAGCTAACAGCCAGGTCTAGGCCAAGCATGCGCTCGCTCACAAACAGTTCGTTCGCTATCGACGGAAACGATAATATTTAGCCTGAACCTGGCTGTTAGCTGTTGCCGATATTCTTGCTGAGGTTAGCGATCGGGCCCATAACTGAGGCGGCGATCAGGCCGACGCCGGCGCCTAGGAACACGATCATCACTGGTTCGATGATGGCTGCCAGGCCGTCGATCAGCACGGTTACCTCTTCTTCGTAGAAGTCGGCGATTTTGACGAGCACGGTGTCGGTCTGTCCAGTTTCTTCGCCAACCATCAGCATTTGCGAAACAATGGCCGGGAAGTGCTTGCTTTGAGCGAGCGGTTCGGATAGCTGTTTGCCGTTCTTGACCTCTTGGGCGGCGGCCTGCAGCTCGGCCTCAATAACCTTGTTGCCCAGCGCTGCGCCGGTTACGTCGAGCGCATCCAGCACGCTGACGCCGGAACCCATCAGCGACGCGAAAGTCCGTGAGAAGCGGGCGATGGCGACCTTCAGTACAATGGTCCTGACAATTGGCGTCCTGAGCAACAGGGCGTGAAACTGATATTTGCCCTTGGGTGTGCGAATGTAGCGCATAACGTAAATAGATGCGATACCCAAAAGGATCAAAATCAGGACCAAGTTCGGTATTTTCGAGAGAACAGGGATGTGCAAAGAGCCGAGAATCGTCGGTTTGGCGCAGAAATTACTGAGATTTAACAGTACCTGCGTGTAGATTGGCAGTTTGGCGTTTGGCCCGCCCAAGCTCAACAAAATACTGCCCAGGTGCGGCACGATGAACAGCATGATCCCGAAAAAAGCGACGATAGTTATAACAAGAATGACCACCGGATACATCATGGCGCTCTTAATTTTCTTGCGGATGCTGGCGTCCTGTTCCACTTGGGTGGCTAAGCGCTTTAGAATGTCATCCAAAATACCGCCCTCTTCGCCGGCACGCACCATATTCACATAGACATCCGAGAAAACATTCGGGTATTTGGCGAAGGCGTCGCCCAGCGGCTTGCCGCCCTCGACCTCTTTGGTCACACCGCTGAGCACCTCGCGCATGTAGACATTGTTGGCGTCGCCCTGTAGCGCGGCCAGAGAACGGGCCAGCGGCACACCGGCCGAGATCATGGTAGACAATTGCCGCGTGAAGATCACCAGATCGCTCAGTTTGACCTTTTTCTTGGGGCCGAAGACATTGCCGCCGAGGCGCTTGGACTTGCTGGCTTCGACCAGCACCGGATGCACGCCTTGCTTGCGCAGCGAAGCAATCAGCGCCGACTTGTTGGCCGCCTCAACGCTGCCGGTCACGGTTTTGCCGTCTTTGGTGGTCGCTTTATAGGTAAAAAGCATGGCTTACTCCTGAGCTGTGACGCGCAGCACTTCCTCGATGGTGGTTTGGCCGCGTAGGGCCTTGATCAGTCCGTCCAGCTGCATGGTCAACATACCTTCTTTAATGGCCGTGAGTTCGATGAGTTCGCTGGTGCTGCCGGTGACGATCATTTTCTGAATGGCGGTCGAGTTGCTGAGCACCTCGTAAATGCCGACCCGACCTTTGTAGCCGGTGTGGTTGCAGGCATCGCAGCCGTCGTCGTGGGCTTTCCAGAGGCGGGTGATGGTCGTGGGCGTGGTGCTGGGCTGATTGGTTTCGGTGTTTTTGCTGCCCGTAACTCTGCCGATGCCGTCATTGAGTGCTCGGTTTTCCAGTTCGTGGACTTGCTTGAGGCCGCCGTTATCGCTCAAACGGAACG
>DATCFR010000097.1:0-6079 GCA_036509405.1 Saccharimonadales bacterium (SeqCode) | reverse complement strand
CCGCTGAATTCGAAAAATTCTGGGTGGTCACCGTCTATACGCCCAACGCCAAAGATGATCTCAGCCGCATCCCACTGCGGCACCAGCACTGGGATCCGGCCTTTTTGGCCTACTGCAAACAGCTAGAAAAGTCCAAGCCGGTAGTTTTTTGCGGCGATCTCAATGTCGCCCACACCGAAGATGATTTGGCGAATCCGAAGCCCAACCGCGGCAAAAAGGGCTTCACGGACGAAGAGCGGGCCGGCTTCCAAGCCTTCCTGGACGCCGGGTTCGTAGACACCTTCCGGCTCTTTAAACAGGGCAACGGCTACTACACTTGGTGGAGCCACTTTGCGAACGCCCGCGCCCGCAACGTCGGCTGGCGCATCGATTACGTGCTGGTTTCAAGCAGCCTGAAAAGCAAAGTCAAAACCGCCGACATCCATCCCAAGGTCATGGGCTCCGACCACTGTCCCGTATCTGTTACACTAGATGTATGAGATTGAGGCTGGTATCCCTAAAAAGCACTGATAATATTGAGCTCCCGGGCTTACTCTACACACCCGAGCGAGGCACGAAAAAAATCGCCGTCTGGCTGCATGGCATAGGCGATAACGCCGTGTTTTATAAACCGGAAGCCATAAATACACTGGCCAATGCTTTAACAGAGAAGGGCATAGGCCTGCTGGCTTTCAATAACCGTGGCGCGCACGGCAGCAAACGCCTTAAGATTGCCGATGAAGCTCTGCCAAAAGAAGATCGCCGCTATCAAGGTGGCATGTACTATGAGCTCATTGCCGACTGCGTGAAAGACATTGACGGTGCCGTGAGTTTTCTTAAGCAAGAAGGGTTTTCGGCATTTTACCTGGCGGGGCTCAGCACCGGCGCTAACAAAATTTGCGCCTACCACGTCCGCGCCAAGCAAAATCCATTCAGCAAGTACGTGCTCGCCGGGCCTGGCGACGATATAGGCTTATTATTCAGCCAGCTCGGTGCTAAAAAATTCTGGGCAGCCCTGCAGTACGCCGCGAAATACGCCAAAACCGAACCGCAGCGCATTATGCCCAAATATAGCGGCATGTACCCCTTTAGCGCGCGGTCGACTTGGGACATGCTCAACCCCGATGGCGATTATAATACCTTCCCGTTTTACGAGTGCACCACCGAGCGTCTCGGCAAAAAACGGCTATTTGATGAGTACCAAAAAATCGATCTGCCAACTTTGGTAATCTTCGGTGAAAATGATGAATTTACCGTCGCTGCTGGCGGCAGCAGTCAAGCCATAGATTTATTTATGAAATACACCAGTAATGCCATGCTCAAAAAGATTGACTTCAATTCAGTGCCAGGAGCGGATCACAGTTTCCACGGCGCCGAGGCAGCGTTCGCCACTCAAGTCACAGATTGGCTGGCCTATGAGTAAGTCTTTCGCTGTTTTTGACATTGACGGCACGATTATCCGTTGGCAGCTGTATCACGCCATCGGCGACGAGCTGGCCCGGCAGGGAATTATTGACCCTAAGGAGTTCCAAGCCGTGCGTGCAGCGCGCATGAACTGGAAGCGGCGCAGCGGCGCAGAGCAGTTCCACGAGTACGAGATGCAGCTGGTGCGCGCCTTTGACCGAGCATTGCCCGATCTGAAAGTGCATGTGCTTTCCGAGGCTGCCGAGGCCGTTTTTAGCGAGTACAAGGAGCAGGTCTACACCTATACTCGTGATCTGATCCGCGATCTCAAAGCCAAAGATTATCTGTTATTCGCCGTCTCGGGCTCGCCAGAAGTGATCGTCGAAAAACTGGCCGCTTATTACGGTTTTGATGACTTCGCGGCCACCAATTATCCCTCCAAGAACGGTCGCTTTACTGGCTCCAAGCAGCTCTCGCTGGGTAAAAAGCCTGAGCTGCTGAAGGAGTTAATGAAGCGGCACTCAGCTGGCCTGAAACACAGCGTCGCTGTCGGCGACAGCGAGGGCGATATCGATATGCTGGCAATGGTGGAGCAGCCAATCGCCTTTAATCCCAGCAAGCAGCTGTTCCAGCATGCCCGCCAGCAGGGATGGCCCATCGTGCTGGAGCGCAAAAATGTAGTCTATAAACTGGAGCCCGCAGATGGCACGTACCGCCTCGACAACAACTAGGCCTCTCACGTATGCCTTCAGCTATGGCTTCTTAGGTGGGCCCGGCCTCAGCCGCCGTTTGCGTAAACGCTTGGAAGGGGAGGGTCTGGTTAAGACCGCTGATGCTAATCAGGCTGACATAATTATCGCTCATTCCGCAGGCTGCTGGCTGATCCCGCCAACTGCCCGGCCGAAACTCGTTATCTATGTCGGTATGTGCTTGGCAGAAGCTTACCCTCACGAAACTTTCATAACGGCGCAGCGTGAAAATATCCGGGCTTTTTTCAAAAATCTTCATGTGCTGCGCGGCGTGTCTATAGCTCTCCTGTGTCTGTACTATGGTTTGATGCAGCCGGTACGAAATCGAGATATCATAAGAGGCGCCAAACAGGCTCGAGCCGCCACTGAAGTACCGGGTGCCCGGGCTGTCTTTATTGCCAACCGCAACGACCCTTGGCCCCGTCCCAAGAATTTGCAAACCTATATGGACAGCCGGGACTGGGCCTTTATAAGCTTGCCCGGAACACATGATGACATCTGGGAGCACTCCGACGACTACGCCGCTATAATTGATCACTATGCACGACTACTGGCATAAGCAGTCGGCGGCCCAGCCACTGTACCCGGACTTGCTCTGGAGCCGGCCGGAGAATAAAGCCAGGGCCGGCAAGTTGCTGATTGTCGGTGGCAACTCTCATGGCTTTGCAGCGGCCGGCGAAGCCTACGCCGAAGCAGGCAAGGCCGGCATTGGCACAGCGCGCGTCCTGCTGCCGGATAGCCTGCAAAAAACGGTTGGCAGCGTGTTCGAGGCAGGCGAGTACGCACCAAGCACACCGAGTGGCAGCTTTGCCAAGCGCGCCCTGGCCGAGCTGCTTGACCTCGGCACCTGGGCCGACGCCACACTGCTGGCCGGTGACTTCGGCCGCAATTCCGAGACCTCTATTTTATTGGAGCAGTTCGCCGCCAAATATACTGGTCAGCTGGCGCTCACCAAAGATGCCGTGGACTACTTCGTGAAGGCGCCGAACGCATTATTGGCCCGGCCCGATACTCTCTTAGTATTAAGTTTCGCCCAACTCCAAAAAATTGCGACTAATTCGCGATTTTCAGCGGCCTTTACGTTCAAGATGGATTTTTTGCCGCTTATCGAGACACTGCATAAGTTTACACAGGAACATCAAACCGCCCTCATCGTAAAACACTTGCAAACCATGTTCGTGGCCGTAAACGGGCAAGTCAGTACCACCAAACTAACCGAAGATATCGACATCTGGCGCGTCAAAACTGCGGCCCACGCCACCGTCTGGTGGTTGCAAAACCCTAGCAAACCTTTTGAGGCCCTGACCACCTCTATCACTACTGCTAGTAAGTATTGAATTAATAACATTTTATGATATACTATCAAGATGTCCTCTGCGCTATTAGACGCTCATTCTGATGAGTTATTACGGGTAGCTTTTGATCAAACGTATACGTCGGACGAGCGCGTTGCAATGCTCAGAACAACCGCTCGACATGTCGGCGAATTTGTAACGGCCAGCCGAGAGGTAGAGATGGAGTACCATCATGGTCTGCGTGGCGCTGCCTTTTTGGCCTGCGGGCCAAGCTTGGAGAGGGCTGCCCGACAGGAACCCCAGACCTTAGACACAGCCCGTGAAGTAGATCGCAATCTTCAAGAGCTGGCTTATACAATTGTTACCGGCCCGAACCTAGGTGCCGCATCAGCCCAGAGACAAGCAGGCGAAGCTAAAACAGCTAACTTGATCGCCGGACAAAACGCCGAGATCGGCGTACTTGGATTGATCTGGCGGAGGATTGCCGAAGGTGATTATGACGAAAGATTGTACGCGTTGCCAGTTAGCAAAGATCAAGATATAGGTACTCGCAAAGATGGCTATAATCTGGCGACCGATATCTTAATCAGAAAAAGCGGTGTCAAAGGACGTCGGCGCGTGCAAGTTAAGGCCAGCCTACCTGTATCGGAAGAAAAGCGAACAAGGGTAACTGAAGACTATTATCCGGGAACCGTTATGGCAGTGCTTTCGGACCTAATGGGTGGCCGCCACCCAGAAAACCCGCAACGATTACTCAGCTTACTGGCCACCGGCGATAAGAGTCAGCTAGAACCGGTCCAGACCAAACTGCAGGATAGCTTCCAACAAGCTGGGCAAAGAGCGGAGCAATACTTCAGGCAACGAGGGATAGCAACTACAAAGAGGCGCTATTATACTCCGTTGGCCCTCGCTGCGTAACAAGAATCTTTGGTGGGCGAGGAGGGAATATCTCGCTGCGCTCGATGCGCCTGCGTCGCATGCTCGGAGTGAACGCCTGCGCTTGCTCCTTGTCTTCGAACCCTCGCTCACTTTGTTCGCTATAGGGTCCGCTTCCCATCTACCAAAACGAAAACCCCGCAAAAGCGGGGCATTCATTTTGGTGGGCGAGGAGGGAATCGAACCCTCAATCCGTGAGGAACACGATTTTGAGTCGTGCGCGTATACCAGTTCCGCCACTCGCCCATACAGCTAAAGCTATAGGTAGGTTACAAGGAGTAATTGTACTATACTTGGAGGTACTGAGCCACTTTGGCTCATGGTTTTCTTATGGCTAATAATACCTCAGATGAACAGCCCGAAAGTAAAGACGCCGACGCCGTTCAGACGCCGGGCGGAGCAGCTTCTGACGCCCAGGCGGCGGCCGAGCTAGTCCGGCAAAAGGTCGCGCGGGCTTACGCTGACGAGCCGGATAGCAAACAGGAGCTGGCCGAAGCCAAAGGGGCCAAGCCGCGCAGCAAGCACCAGCAGTTTATGTACGAGCTGGGTGCTTCGGGCAAAGATCTGGCCACCATTCAAACCGAATGGCACGATTATTATCAAAAACTGCCAGCCGCCGAGAAGCACCAGGTCTGGCAAGAGTTCTACGCTAGCCAAAGTGCCATAACCGGGCGGGTTCAAACCGAAAGCCGTTCGCCGCAGAAGCAGGCCCAGCACAAGCAGCAGGCAGCTAGGCCTCGCAAGCTGCGCGACGTTCGGAGCACACAGGAGGTCCGCAACGCTATCCGGCACCGTGTTACCGCCGGCGGGCAGCTACAGGCCAAGCACCATCTGCAGTCGCTGCTGTTCGGGTTAGGTATGGGCGCCCTGGTCTTATTTATCTTCTTGTTCGGCTTCTTTAATGAGGTCATTATTGCGCCCTTTATCCAACCCAGCCGGGTCGCCAGCGCCACGCCTTTAATTGTCAGCAGTACCAGCGTCGCCCCGACCGACAGCCCGCAAGTTATCATTCCTAAAATCAACGTGCAGATCCCGGTTGACTACAACGAAACTTCCACCGACGAGAGTACCATCGAGAACGATTTGCAGAGCGGCGTCGTGCATTATCCGACCACTGCGCTGCCGGGGCAGACCGGCAACGCGGCCTTCTTTGGGCACAGCAGTAACAACATCTTCAATAAAGGGAAGTATAAGTTCGCTTTTGTGCTCTTGCACACTCTCGTTCCAGGCGATACGTTCTATCTGTCTTACAACGGCAAGATGTACGTGTATAAAGTTATTACCAGAAGCATCGTGGGCCCCAGTGATGTCGGGGTTTTGAATCCCATACCCGGACAAACCGCTACGGCCACGCTGATCACTTGCGATCCGCCGGGCACCAGCCTGCATCGCTTGATAGTGGTAGGACAACAGATCAGCCCCGACCCCTCGGGCAACACCCAGCCGGCCACGCCCACTGCAGCCGCACCGGTGGCGTTGCCGGGCAATGGCCCAACGCTTTGGGGTCGTCTTGTTAAAACCACCGCGGGTAAAGCCGTTGTTATTGCAGTAGTACTAATCATTGCATTTTTTGGCGCCACGTGGCTCAACCGCCGATTATCAACAGCGGGCGACCGCGACTAGCGATCAGCGGCAGTCAGCAGTGACGTCTGGGTCAGAACGACTTGGCCGCTAGCGCCATTTGGCGCCAAGACATACAGGTTTTTGTAGTCCGGG
>DATCFR010000096.1:0-2311 GCA_036509405.1 Saccharimonadales bacterium (SeqCode) | reverse complement strand
AGCACCTGGAGACAGTTAAGGACCGGATTGTGCAACCGGCTTTGCGCGGCCTCGAAAAGAGCGGCGCGAAGTTTAGCGGTGTGCTCTACCCTGGCCTCATGATCGATGGTGATGACGTTAATGTCGTCGAATTCAACGCCCGTTTTGGCGACCCGGAGGCTGAAGTTTACATGCGCTTGCTTGAGGGCGATCTGTATCAGATTTTGGCCGACAGCGCTCACGGCCGGCTGGACCCAGCGAGCGTTAGCTGGAAGCCAGGCTATGCCGTAGCCGTAGCCGCAGCATCAGGGGGGTACCCTGGTAAATACAACAAAGGCCTGCCGATTAGCGGTATTGACGAGGCCGAAAAAATGGACAACATCGTTGTTTTCCACGCCGGTACAGCCGTCAAAGACGGCCAGCTGGTGACGGCCGGCGGCCGCGTCCTATTCGTTACTGCAACCGGCAGCACGCTGGATGAAGCACTCGACAAAGCCTATGCCGCCATCAAACTGATCCACTTTGAAGGTATACACTACCGCAGCGATATTGGTCGGCGCCTTAGTAAGAAAGACTGATCTACTGCAGTTCAGCCATTATGACGCTGACTGCCATCGAGAAGATTCTTGTGATAAATACAGAGCACCATTAACACGCTGGTCGTCATAATAGTAAATTGAAAAACAGATATAGCTGCCAGCTTATAGGCGGCAAGACTTAACAGGCTGCCGCCGATATTTAAAATATAAAGCCAGGGAGATTCACTATTAGGATGCCTCCAAGTCTTTACATAAGCCGGTAAATAAGCTACAAAATCGGCTAAAGATGCCAGCCAAACGCCCAGCACCGCGTTGCCGGTTAATTGCCAGCCGATTAGGCCGCCCATCGCGATCGTAAAACAAATCCAATCAAACAGATCGGAACCACCCATGCCTCGCTGTATGCTCAGACCAAAACACACGATCGCGAAAGCACAGGATATACCAGAATATATTACGGCTCCAAAATTACCTTTGGCGGACACGATGCTAATAAAACTTAAAGATAAGATGAACAGCAAAACCAATCTGGTTATACGATGAGGCTTGGTTTTGCCTCTAATTATGCTGACACAGTAGGTAAAGACTGATGTTAGCTCAAGGATGACGCTGAGAGTAAGTAAAACGGTTCTCATTGAAACTGTTAGGTGTTCAGGTAATTTTCCCAGCCTTCAGCTTGGAGCCGGGCGTCGGTATCAAGCACGGCATCGTGCTGTTTGGCGACGAAGTCGGCGTACTTGGCGGCCAGATCATTATCGGTAAGGGCGAGGATGCGGACGGCTAGCAGCGCGCCGTTGCGGGCGCCGTTTTCGGGCATGGTGGCTAGTGGGATGCCGGGCGGCATTTTGATATTGGACCAAAAGGCTTCGTGGCCTTCACCTTTGCGGATAGGGATAGCAATCACCGGCAGATTAGTCTCGGAGGCGGTCATGCCTGGCAAGTGTGCCGAACCGCCGGCGCCGGCGATGATAACTTTCAGGCCCTTGCCTTCGGCCTCTTTGGCGTAAGCGGCCATTTCATCAGGTGTACGGTGGGCCGAGACGACTCGCACCTCGTGCGGCACGCCGAATTCTTCGAGTGTTTTGGCGGCCCGGCCCATGATGTCGAGATCGGAGTCCGATCCCATAATAATGCCGACGATTGAGTTACTCATACTGCCTCCTATATGCTTATGGCTTCCTTAGCCTTGTGTGCTCGTTGTCTGGCTTCTTCCAGCGTCTGGCCGGTAGCGGTGATATGTCCCATTTTGCGGTCGATTTTGGTCGGTGACTTGCCATAGATATGTACGCTAGTATGCGGCTCGGCGCCCGCTTCTTCAACCCCCTTGAGCATAACCGGCCCGTCTCGCTCGCCTAAAATGTTGACCATCACGGCGGCCGGTACAGTCATATCGGTTGGCCCGAGCTCCATGCCAGTGATGGCGCGGATGTGCTGCTCGAACTGCGAGGTCTGGCAGGCCTCGATAGTGTAGTGCCCAGAGTTATGTACTCGCGGTGCGATCTCGTTGACCAGAATTTGATTATCTTCAGTCAGGAACATTTCAATACCGAAGACGCCGGCGCCCTCGAGGTGATTGGCGACATCTAAGGCCACCTGCTGAGCTGTCTTCTCGTCAACCGCAGCCGGCGTTAGCGTCTCGATACAAATGTTACGTTCGTGGATGGTTTCGGTCAGGGGGTAAGTCGCAATGTTCCCTTGCTGATCGCGAGCGACCATGACGGCCAGTTCTTTCTGAAACGGCACGAAGGCTTCGGCGTAGAGCGGCTTGCCCTGAAAACTAGACATGGCCTGCT
>DATCFR010000095.1:0-3751 GCA_036509405.1 Saccharimonadales bacterium (SeqCode) | reverse complement strand
TTCACTAACAACATCTGGGATGCGCCGACACTCATGCGAGTCATCGCCGCCGGCAACAGCCTGTTCTACATTGTCACCACCCAGCGCACCCACTTAAGCCGCAACTTTTCGGCCCACTCGCAAAGCCTCAAGGCGCTGATTGACATGAACTTCTGGAGCACGCGCACCATCGTCGAAGACGGCCACCACTTCTGGCGCTCGTACTTCCGCTACGACGGCGATTACCGCGTCTATCCGCTGGCCATTCCCATCTATCAGGACGCTGTGTTGGCCGACGGCTACTGGAAAACCTTCAAAGCCCAATTTTATCAGCTACGCCGCTGGACCTATGGCGCTTCCGACGTGGCCTACATCGCCGACAAGGGCTTCTGGCACAAGAATAAAGCTCCCAAGTTCGACGTTTTGGCCAAGCTGCTACGCACCCTCGGCGATCACGTCAACTGGGCCACCAACTCCATCTTGGTGTTGGGCGCCGCCTTTATTCCACCGCTGTTCCACCCGCAGAACCTGGCCGCCAACGAGCTACCTCTGATCGTCAGCCGCATTCAGCGCTTGGCACTGGCCGGCCTGCTGGTAGCGGCGTATGTTTGTCTGGCCACGCTGCCGCCGCGGCCCGCTCGCTATAAGCGCCACCGCTCGCTGTTAATGCTGTTTCAGTGGGCGCTGGTGCCAGTCAGCGCCATCGGCTTCGGCTGCCTGGCGGCCTTCAACTCGCAAACCCGCCTGATGTTCGGCCGCTACCTCAGTAAATTCGATGTTACCGAAAAGGCCACCGTCGATGCCGGCGGCACCCGGCACACCACCGAGGCCGATCCTGGCAAGCAAACGAGGCGCGGGAGGTTCGGTATCAGACGCCGCCGCCGGTAGACTCCCCTGTAAAAATCAGAGCTTTCATGGTATAGTTGGCTGACTTATGGTGTCGCACGGTGTAAAATACGCTTTTTCGCCTGAAAAGAAGAAGTTCGACTTATGGATTGCGCAGGGATTGCGCCCTTTGGCTTTTGGCAGCCGTATCGTGCTCGCCCACTCCCTGCGTGGCCACTCCGAAGAAGACGAGGGCCTAATTTTCCGCCAAACTCGTATAGGCACCGACGGGGTCCCGTTCACGATTTATAAACTGCGCACTCTCGATGTCAACAGAGAACCTCTCAATAAAACTGCACAACATTTTCGGCGCTACGGTTTGGATGAGCTGGCCCAGATTCATAATATTAAGAGAGGTGAAATGGGTGTAAGCGGTCGCCGGCCACTGCCGGTGGAAGATCATGAAGCGGTTCTTGATTATGCCTCTTCCGGTTTGGTGGATAAATGGAATAGATGGGTGCTGCCCACACGGCCCGGGCTGTTTAGTACATTCTCGTTGCGCCACCATCAGCAGGCCTTTGATGTCCAGCGTCCCCAAGAAACAATTGCTCCGTGGGCGGATGAGTTACTCGAATCAGATCTGAAAGATGTTAAAGAGGGCTCACTGGGACGGGATATGCGCCTGGCGGGCCAGGTACTTGTCGCCATGACCAGGGGTGAGTTGTAACCAATCTTCACGCGTGAAAAGCTTTGTAGCTAACGCTGGCCGCCTTATCAAAACGATTAAGCGCCACCTGTGCCGCCTGCGCAATTTGCCGGCTATCAACAATCCCGTTTCCGGCGGGTTCTCTCAGCTTGTGCATCACCGTGTCTGTCAGACTCCCAGCGTCGCTGAGAGCGGTTTTGCGGTGTTCGCAGCTCTTGTAGAGGCTGAGCAGCAACTTATCCCGTGAAAACGGCTCTATGCGGCCGGAAGGATGGCGAACCGCCCAGGCTGTTGCGATCTGCACCGACTCCTCGGTGGTAAACAGCGCGCCGCAGTCTTGGCACCGCCGCCGCCGCCATACCTGATTGAGCCGTTTCTGAGAGCGGGAATTCACCACCCTTGTCTTACCACTGCAATGCACACAAACCATGTCAACATATTGTCATAGCGCTATTGAAAAAGCTAGTGGATAACTCGGCCAAAACCGTGTAAAAATAAAAACCCAGATCACTGGTAAGTGTCTGGGGTGGTGGACCAATCCCGAATCCTAATCGCTGACAGGGACGGGACGGGGCCGACGGATACGGTGGGTGAGTGCCTGAGAGGAGGTGAGTTCCTCGTAGAACAGCTCGAAAGCGTCTAAAGCGCTGCCTTTACGAATACAAAACATCCTTGTTTATATCGAACCATGGTACCAAGCCAAAACTTATCAGTCAATACTTATGGCCTAAACGCTAGTGCTTATAACAGGGTGAAAACTTAAAAGTCGGCTCTGAAGCCGACTTGCTGGGTACTTATCTGGTGGGCGATATAGGATTCGAACCTATCACCTCCGCAACGTCAATGCGGCGCTCTAGCCAAATGAGCTAATCGCCCTCACCGTCAAATTTGCCAAAGTACAGGGGTAATGATAGCAATTTCGAGAAGCAATAGCAAATAACACCACGCACGACGTCAGGGAAGAATAGTTTTCCCCATGTTGATATGTAGGAATTACAGCATAAATAGGCTAGCCTTATAGTACTAGGCCTGCTATGATAGTTTTTAGGTGAAGTTTTGCCGAGATTGTTTTACCTCGTCAGAACGAGTCGAAAAGGTTGAATGACATGCGAGATCATTCAACCTTTTTTATTTTGCCCACGGGGGCTGCTCTTTTCCCTTAGTGACGGGTCTTTGTTATACTGATGGGGAGCAGAGACGTGGATTAACCAGCCAGGGAGCTCCGGGGGCGTGGCGACGACTGCCGTTATAGAAGTCGCAAGAGTAAAGTCGAGGTGGAACCTCCTGCAAGCGCAGGACCGAGACGCTAAGGATTAAATACGACTGCGAGGGTATTTAATCTGAGCGTCTTTTTATTTTGACGATAATACGGAGGAGACATGTCCGACGAACTTGATCAGTTGCAGACCATGCGGCACTCGCTAGCGCACATTATGGCCACGGCCATTCAGCACCTCTGGCCCGGGGCCAAATTTGGCGTCGGTCCGGCGGTGGACCACGGCTTTTATTATGATATTGATCTGGGCGAGACCAAGCTCTCAGAGGAGGATTTCGCCAAAATCGAGGCTGAGATGCGCAAAGTTATCGCCGATGATGTGCCGTTCGAGCGCCAAGAAAAGCCGATTGACGACGCTATTGCCTGGGCCAAAGAGAGTAAACAGCCATATAAAGAGGAACTATTGAATGACCTCAAGCGGGCTGGCACCACTGTTGCCAAAGACCTTAACCCGGAAGAGCTGGGGACGGTCGGTGACGGTACGCAGGTTGAGACGGTATCTTTTTATAAGAACGGTGATTTTACTGATCTGTGCCGGGGCCCGCATGTTGAGTCGACCGGCAAAGTCGGGGCTTTTAAGCTGCTAAGAGTGAGCGGCGCCTACTGGCGCGGTAAAGAGCAGAACGCCCAGATGCAGCGGCTCTACGCCGCAGCGTTTACCACCGAAGATGATCTGAAGCAATATATGGTTATGTTGGAAGAGGCGCGCCGGCGTGATCACCGGCGACTGGGGCAGGAGCTTGATTTGTTTCTGTTCTCGGATATGGTTGGATCGGGACTGCCGATGTTCACGCCGCGTGGCACGGTGCTGCGCGAGGAGCTGACGGCGTTTTCGAATGGTTTGCGCCAGGCGCACGGCTTCGAGAAGGTCTGGACGCCGCATATCACCAAGAAGGAGCTGTATGAAACCAGCGGCCACTGGGCGAAGTTTGGCGACGAGCTGTTTTTGGTTAAGAGTCAGGAAA
>DATCFR010000094.1:0-2737 GCA_036509405.1 Saccharimonadales bacterium (SeqCode) | reverse complement strand
CGTCTTTTTCACCCTCAATTGCTCGATATTGGCCGGTCCAGTTGCCGTTCTCATCTATGACGCCAGAGCCTTTGACGCCGAAGTCCTTCACCAGCGCTGACTGCATACTGCGGCCTTCTTTGGTGAGCTTGCCATCAGGGTCTCTCATTTCATCCAAGAAATAGTTATCTAGGCCGGCCATGGCGCGGCCGGTCTGGTAGTGCGGTTTGAGTGCCTGAAAGCCCTTTTGGCTATGCTCCAGTGTCTGCTCGGCGATCTGGTTTTCCAGAAGGCGGGCGCTGCGCCCAAAGACCCATTTGCCAGGTCCGGGTATGTTGCCCAGCTTTTGCTGTCCGGTGTCGCCGATGTCCACGCTGTAGTTGCCGATAGTGTTTAGAACACCGGATGTGCCGCCCAAAGAGCGCTGCTTGCCGCCGGGACGGAGCTTGAACTTGCCGAACTCGTTGCGGTACAGACCGCCGGTTTGGGCGGCTTTGACGCGCTCGGCGCGGTGGCGTTTGCGCACGTCGCTGAGGCCGCTGAAGCCGCCTTGGGCGCGGCTGCTGACAAAGTTGCCGACGCCGCTCATGGCGCCGCCGGCCAGGCGGAAGGTTAACGGTATCATAAAGTAGGGCGCGAAGTAGGCCGCGAAGCCGATAAAGCCGTCCACCACGCTGACCACGTCGCCACCACTGGTGCTGTTCAGCGCCACGGCCGAGAAAACGCGGCCCACGGCGATGAGGCCCGCAATCATGGGGAACATCAGTAACGCTCTAATAAATGCTTCCCACCACATTCTGTACAGGCGCTGCGTGTTGGGCAGCACGTAGGCGATGAGGGCGATCGGCGCGATCAGCATCAGCATGACGATGACGATTTGTCTGAGGACGAGCACCAAGAAAGCCACTGCCACCGCTAGGGCCGCGGTGCCGAGCCAGGCCAGCAGCGCACCCATGCCGCCGGCCACTATCCAGACTGGTACCGCTGCCACAGCTGCGCCGGTAGCCACCGCGCCGCCGAGGAACTTATTTAGGAAACCGCCTCCGAAACTGAGGTCCAGCCCGGCGTCGAGGGTATGGAAAGGCTGCTGTATCAAATATCTCACCCCAAACCCTAAATCATTAGACATAACCAGCAGGAATTTCATCAACGGCCAGGATAGGGTTACGGCCAGTATCGCTATTAATAGACGAGGTAGCGCCTTGCGGATGGTATAGGCGTCGAGTGCCTCCATACCGAGCGCTTGGCTGATAACTACAGCCAAACCGGCGATGGCCATCAGGCCCAAGGCGATATCGCGGAACGACTGCCAGGCAGCATAGTAGGCCTTGCAGGTGTTACTGGTATTGCAAAATATGCTGTCAGTGGGGATAGTCAGCTGGCTGGTTATGAGGCCGTCAACGGTGTTTACGGCGGTCACTAACATGAATACGACCGGACAGATAACCCAAGTGAGCGGGGTTGAGAGCTTGGGGCTGCACTCCGGGCTGGAATCGTTCGAGCTTGATCCGCTGCTGGTGTCGGGAAAGGTGGGATTAGCGACCGTCGCTCCCCAGGCTTTCTGAGCCTTGCTGCCTAAATGATTGTAATTTGCCAACGAAACGGTTCGGGAGCCCGTGAAGTCGTTGGTAGTTGGGGCATTAAGACCGGCTGGCAAGCAAGCCGTGGGCAGAGCCGCGCTGGAAGCACCCGGCGCACCTTGGGTAAGGTCATGATAAGACAAGGGCACGTCGTTAGGTCCGCCCCGGCTGTTGCTGTTATCTACGCCGACGGATTCCTCCCCGGTCGTGTTATTGACGACGTGATCTATGAACACTCTGGATGGGTAGGCGGTCTGGTCAAGGCTGCCCATGTCTACAGTCATGAGGAGCGAAATTGAGAAGTTCGCGCAGCTGTAATTGCCGGTGAACGCGAATTCATCGCTCTTTAATAGTGGCGCATATACATTTGGCTCGTAGTTGAGCTGAATTGGCGTATTGCCGTACACGCCGCCTTTCGCGAAGAGAGCGATGTTGGTGAGATCGGTGCTGCTGGCATCGCGCGTGCAGTTGTGATCTTTCAGGCAGCTATTCAGAGCTGCCTTCTGGGCGCCGTTAAAGTTCATGACATACTGCTCGCCCGAAGCGAACACGGTGCCGCTGGGCAGCAGAGAGGCCAGAGGAGTCAGGATAGTCAGAGCATAGACGGCAATACCGAGCAGCGTGCCGATTCTAAAAATCCGACCAGTCATGATGGCTTTTTCATTTTTATCTTTGATATATTGCCATAATTACTATAGCACAATCCCTACGTTTGCCAGCCCAAATTTTGCCGGAAAATTCCCGGGCAGCTTAGAAGCTTGCTTTTTTATTTCCGACATCGGATAATACTTCGTAGAACGTCAATATAAACATGTACCGTACAACAAACTTCACAAGATCGATTTTTATAACTGGCAGCGCGGGGCTCTGCTCCCTGCTGGCGATGATATTATTTGCGCCGCTGCCAGCATTTGCGGCAACGCACTGCACGAGTAGTAGCAACTGTGACCTCATCGGCCTCTACATCAACCCAGCTATTAACTTACTGTCGGCTATCTTCGGGTTAATAGCGGTTATCTCACTGATCTTAGGCGGTATACAGTTTAGTACTTCTGAAGGTGATCCTCAAAAGGCTTCGAAAGCCAAGAATCGTATTTCTAACACTGTCGTGGCCATCTTTGCCTATGCGGTTCTGTATGGCTTCCTGCAATTCTTAGTACCGGGAGGGTTTTTACAAC
>DATCFR010000093.1:0-4658 GCA_036509405.1 Saccharimonadales bacterium (SeqCode) | reverse complement strand
ACTACCATGAACTGCGCCAAAGCCAGCAGGACCAAAATAAACCAATGGTTCGTCTGTTTCTTAGCGGGTGCTGCAATCTGTGGCTCGGCCATCAATCCTCCTCCGAATTTTGCTGTGTCTCACTTAACTATACATTGTATACTATGCAGCCAGCTCAGCAAATCTTTAGCGCTGCTTAAGCGTGTACACACTCTGTACACATAGCGTGTGTACACTGTCTCGGCAATGAGTGCAGAACCACATCGAGTTGAAGACTTTTGGTCGCTTATCCGATAAAATAGCCTCAGGAGGCTAGTATGTTTGAGAAAATCGCGCGTTTTTCGGTGAGGTTCCGGTGGTTTATTATCGTTTTTTGGATCGCCATTGTGCCGATCTTAACGGCTAATTTATTAAGCATTACCGATGTCGCCAAGAATAATAATTCGGATTTTCTGCCCAAAAACAGCCCCACCAGCACGGCCGCGAAGCTCGAAACCGCCTTCCAGCGCAAAGATACGGCCAGCAGCGCAGTGATCATCGTAGCGCGCGACAACGGGCCGCTAACAGCGGCCGACACTGCCGCTATCGGCCGCATCGTGCAGAAAGTTAAGCCCGTGCAAGACGTTACGGAAGTCCGCAACCAAGGCATTTCAGCCGATGGCGACGCCAGCCAGATCTTCGTCGGCGTGTCGGGCGCCGCGTTTGGCCAGCAAGCCACGGACATCGTCAAAAACATCCGCAGCGCCACGCAGAAAGCCGACCTGCCAGCCGGTTTAAGCGCCCACCTGACCGGCAACCTGCCGGCTGGCGTTGATTCCGAGAACGCCAATAGCAAGGGCCGCAACAGCACTGAGGGCTACACCGTCATTCTAATTTTGGTGTTGCTGCTGATTGTCTTCAGAGCCCTGCTGGCGCCGCTCGTTACCCTGATTCCTGCCGCCCTTGCCCTGGCCGTGTCGCAGCCAATCATTGCCGAGTCGACCAAAATCGGTGTCGAGGTATCATTTATTACGCAAATCCTGCTCATCGTGCTGATTTTAGGCGCCGGCACGGACTACGGGTTATTCCTGGTGTTCCGGGTCCGTGAGGAACTACGGCGGGGCCTGGCGCCAAAGGAGGCCGTGGTTAAAGCCATGGCCCGCGTTGGCGAGTCGATTACCTTTTCGGCGGCCACAGTCATGGCTGCCTTGTTAAGTCTAGTGCTAGCTTCTTTTGGCTTGTATCGAGGGCTTGGCCCGGGCTTAGCCATCGGCCTCGGCGTCATGCTGCTGATCGCCCTGACCTTCCTGCCGGCGCTGCTGGCCATCCTTGGTCGCGCCGTGTTCTGGCCCTCCAAAACCAATAAGCGCGAATCGAAAATCGGCTTGTGGGGCCGGCTGGCCGACCGCGTTATTCAGCGGCCGGTTGTGATGCTGGTGCTTGGTGCTCTGATTTTTGGCAGCCTAGCGTTTGGCCTGCTTGGCTATAAATCCTCCGGCTTTGGCGATCAAAGCGCGCCCAAAGGCAGCGATTCAGCGCTCGGCCAGCAAATTATCGACCAACACTTCCCGGCCGCCAATGCCAACCCGCAGCTGCTGATTTTCCAGTTCCCAACTTCGGTCTGGAATAACCTAGTGCCGGTCGAAAAAGCCCAAACTGCCTTAAGCCAATCCAGCATTTTCAAAGCCGTCAGCGGTCCATTTAACGCCAACGGTTTCGCGCTGACACCGGCCGGACTGCAGGCGCTGCACCGCGATGCCAACCCGCAACTGCCCGCCTTAGCAGCCGTGAACCAGTTCATTAGTCCCGATGGCAAAACCGTCCAGTTCTATGGAGTACTTAAAGCAGGGCCCAGCGGCAGCACTGCTGCCACGCACGCCGTCCCAGCTGTGCGCACTGAACTGCAACGGGTAGCAGCTACGGTTGGCGCCAATAAGAATGTCAGCGTCTACAGCGCCGATTCCGTCGGCTACGACGTCAATCAAACGGCCACCCACGACCTTGAGAAAATCATTCCAATTGTGCTGCTAATTATCGCAGCTTTGCTGGCCCTGATGCTGCGCAGCTTGGTAGCGCCATGGTACTTAATCCTCACGGTCGGCTTGTCCTATGTAGGTTCGCTGGGCTTCGCTATGCTCGTGTTCGTCCATCTTGGCCACCAGGACGGCATCAATTTCATTCTGCCCTTCCTGCTCTTCATCTTCGGCATGGCACTCGGCCAGGACTATAACATACTGGTGATGAGCCGCATCCGTGAAGAAGCCCATAAGGAAAAAACTTTGTCGGCGGCCGTGACCAAGGCCATCGGTATCACCGGCACTACGGTGACTTCGGCCGGACTGATTCTGGCTGGCACCTTTACCGTGCTCGGCATCGTCGGCGGCAACGAGCAGGTGCAGCAGATTGGTTTCTCAGTAGCTTTCGCCATCTTGCTTGATACTTTCTTCGTCCGCACCCTGTTGGTGCCCAGTATTGTCGCCCTGCTTGGCCGCTATAACTGGTGGCCATCAGAGCTCTACCGTGAATCAAAGTAGCCGAGCAGCCAGCCTTTGGTATAGTATGTAAGTAATTATGTTTAAGAATATCTTCCGACGTTTTGGTAGCAAACAGGCGCCCGTGCAAAGTGCTAACCCTCCAACCGGACCAGCGCCCAATCCGACAATTGCGCCCGGATCGTCCAGCGACCAGGCCAGTTCCCTCGCGCCGCCCATGACACTGCCAGATGACGTCAATAACGCCTTGCTCACGCGGCCCGAGCCGCCCCAGCCAGACAGCCTTGTCAGACCAATCGGCCCCGGCCAGCCCCGCCCAAACCCCCAAACTATTCAAGCTCCCCAAGATCCGGAAAAACCAGCCTAAACGATGATACGGGCTATCTTTTTTGATTTTTACGGCGTCTGGACGCCCGACGTAATTTCGCAGTACCTCGCCCTCGCCCAGCAGCAAGGCCCCCAAGCCGTTGCCGAATTAGAGCACATTGTCGATCAATACTTCCATGGCCTAGTCAACGTGGAATACCTGGCAGACGCCTTTAGATTCAAGCTCAGTCGCCCCGATATCGATGCTAGCCAGCTGACGCTGCGGGAAGAAGCCGTCTTCCCCGTAATCGTAGACTTTATGCGCGATCTGCACGGCCATTTCGTGAAGCTGGGCATTCTCGCCAATCTCGGCACGCAAGAGTATCAGCTACTGAACAACTTTAATACTCATAACCAGGTTTTCGAGGTAATTGCCGGACCGTTGCCGCTGCAGCTGCCGGATCCTCTCTTGAGTAATGAGGTGTTCGCGCGGACCCTCCAAGCCATCGGCGAACCGCCACGCTCATGCTTAGTGATTACAGCCAGCACAGCCTATCAGACCTTCGCTCAAAGCTTGGGCATCGCGACCCTAGCCTACGAAGGCTTCCCAAAACTTCGGCAAACGCTCAGTGAGATACTAACCAGCGAAGCCGGCTCCAGCTAGACGCTGTGGCCCTTGTTCTGATTGATCTTCAGCGGATCGGTCGTGGGGTTGGTGACGACTTCAATAACTCCCTTGGCAGGATCAGATGGCACAGAGCTGCTGCCATTGGCCCAACCTGAAGGCTTAGCATCAGCGCTAGTCTCAGTTTGCGAGGCTGCGCCAGGCGTCTGATAGCTCGAGCTGCGCGGGAAAACGGCACTTGACTGAGTGACTGCACTGCCGTCCGAACCATCGGTCGCACCAGCAGCTGGAGTACTGGCCGCGGCCGGAGTACCACCAAGATTAAGTTGCTGACCCGGAGTAATCAGTTCAGGATTTTTAATTTGCGGGTTCAGAGCTTCGAGTTTAGACAGCGGCATGCCATTGGACTGCGCTATACCCCACATGGTGTCGCCGTGAACGACGGTGTGGGTGCCGCCGGCATCCGTACCGGTCGAGCCGCCGCCTGAAGTCACACTGGCGTCACTGGCACCGCCAAGATTGATCTGTTGACCCGGAAAAATCAGTTCGGGGTTTTTAATCTGCGGGTTCAGAGCCTCTAGTTTAGACAGCGGCATGCCGCTAGCTCGGGCAATGCCCCACATGGTATCGCCGTGAACGACGGTGTGGGTGCCGCCCCCTGCCGGGGCGCCACTGTCTGAGGAGCCGCCTGTAGTTGGCAGTGAATTATCTGTGGAGGAACTACCAGATTGAGAACCACCGGAGCTGGAACCAGTAGAACCAGCATTCGGATCATTGCCTTGCCCCGACGACGGTGCGGGCACACCGCCACCGAGCGTTACTGGCGTCGGCGTCGTTGTACCGCCTGAACTATCGGCTACCTGCAGACCATTAATAGTAGTAGACAGTTGATCCAGCTGGGTCTTCAGAAGGTTTTTTTGTTGTCCGCTGGCAGTCCCCATATCGGGGTTACCAAAGGCAGCATACTGTTGGTTTAGTGCAGCTAGCTGGTCTTTCAATTGAGTTTGGTCAGACGCCGTTATCGACGCACCGTTGGCCTGAAATTTAGATGCTTCCGCGTTTACGGCCTGAATTTCGGCACCCAGCACATTCTGTGTCAAACTCACATCCTGCGCAGGTGTGATGGCTTGTTTCGCTGTAGCGGATTTTACGGCGTCCAAGAACTTACTGGCTTCCCCAATTTGACCGGTTAGCGTCTCGCCACCAGATGATAAACTGCCGATGAGCATCTTTTCTTGTTCTCCCAATGTTGTGAAGACACCATTCCCCGCAGTAGA
>DATCFR010000092.1:0-8639 GCA_036509405.1 Saccharimonadales bacterium (SeqCode) | reverse complement strand
AAAATAATGCGCCAAGGAGAACTGCACCCTGCTCAACGCACAACTCGTCAGCCCGGACAGATTCGCGCCGGTCTCCGTTACGTCTGGAACGAGCCCCAGCTGCGAGCGACCCTTATTATGATGTTTATTATCGGAACTTTTGCTTACGAGTTTCCGGTTATTTTGCCTCTGTTCGCGACGGTAACCTTGCACGGCGATGCCAGTACGTACTCGGCGATGACGGCGGCCATGGGCATCGGCGCTATTTGCGGCGGCCTGTACACGGCCGGCCGGGGCGCGGTGGGTGCGACTCAACTGGTACGAGCGGCTTGTCTGTTTGGGATCAGTCTTTGTTTGTTGGCACTGACGCCAAGGCTAGTGGCCGCCTTAGTAGTCCTTGTAGTTGTCGGCGGCCTGTCGGTGTTATTTATAGCGCTCGGCAATACCACGCTGCAGCTAACCAGTCAGCCGGAAATGCGCGGGCGCGTGATGTCGCTCTGGTCAATCGCTTTCTTGGGCACGACGCCCATCGGTGGTCCGCTGATCGGATTTATTGCCGATCACAGCAATCCGCGCGTTGGTCTGCTGGTCGGCGGCATAGCAACACTCATAGCCGGTGCCGTGGGCGTAGCGACCGGGCGACATAAAAAATCGGCCCCGACACCGAAGCCTGCTTAAGCCTAGAGCTCACGCCTGACCTGCCGCAGTGCCGCCGGAATATGTTCAATGACGTCACTGGCGATCAGTCCGGGTTCGGTTTTAGCGTCGGTAGCTAGATCGCCGGCCAGGCCGTGCAAGTAGACTCCGCAGCAGGCCGCGTCGAAGCTGGCAAACTGCTGGGCCAACAAACCCGCGACCATTCCTGTTAACACGTCTCCCGTACCGGCCGTGGCTAGGCCTGGATTGCCGCTGTCATTTTGATACACCTGCTCCTTTGCCGCCACCAGAGAAGAGTCGCCTTTCAAAATTATGACAGTACCCGTAGCCTGCGCCGTATCAAGAAGTAATTTTTTGATTGCCGCTCCAGTCGCAGGCAGCTGCTTGCCAACCAGCCGAGCGAATTCGCCGGGGTGCGGCGTCAGAATAATATCGGGATTGTAGCGACTTGCCTTACGCAAAAGGCTTAGGCTGCCGTCATATGCGGCCAGCCCTCCGGCGTCGATCACAACGGGCAGTTTTGACGTGGCCACTAAGTCTTTTACCAGGCTTCCCCGCTCCGCCGGCAGACCGGGGCCGATGGCCAGGACATTCACTTTGCGATTAGTGATGAAACTGCCCAACTCCCGGATGGCCTCGTCATTGTTCTCGGACAAGCGTAGCGTCATAATTTCTTCAACCCTTTTCTCGAGCTTGTCGATGACGCTTTCGGTCGAGGCGATAGTCACCAAGCCGGCGCCAACACGCATGGCCGCCCTGCCTGCCAAAAGCGGCGCGCCGACCATACCCGGCGCGCCGCCGATGACCAGCACATGCCCAAAATCATACTTATGACTCGTTGGCGGCCGGTCGAACAGCGGCATTAGAGCTTGCGAAATCAGTTTGTTCACCTTTTCATGATAGCAAACCATCACGCCGGTTTTATGCCTCCCGCTGGCCGCAAAACTCGACAAGCTGGCGAAGTTCCCGTTTGGGCGACGAAGCTATCTTCAACTGCTCGATATGACGGCTGGCTTCCCGCTTCAGACGGTCGGTATCTGCTTGCAGGCGTTCTGGAACGAGATGGCGGCGCAAAGCGCGCCGAACGCTGCTAATGTCTGCTTGGCTGGCCTGCGGATTACCAAAGATAGTTTGCCATTCGCGCCGCTCTGCCGGGCTGCTTGCCCGCCACAAATAGTAGTAGAGCAATGTCTTTTTACCTTCGCGGACGTCGGAACCGACCGGTTTTCCTAGCTTGTTAGGGTTGCCGAAAATACCTAACTCGTCATCCCTAATCTGGAACAACGTGCCAGCAGCTAGGCCGAGCCTGTACAAATGCCGGCGCAGGGCGGGCGGCTGCCCGGCTAATACCGCCCCGGCCAGCAGCGGCAAAGCCACGGAGTAGCCAGCAGTTTTGGCTCGCATCATATCGTAAATGTCGCGTTTGCTGGGCGGCCGGTCGGAAGCAGTTAGATAAACGTCGCGCATCTGTCCGGCGCAGACCGTGCCTAACTCCCGTGCTACTAGGCTGGTGAGCGAGCCGTCGCCTAGCGTGCCAAGTAGCTCAAAGGCCAGTAGCAGGATCATGTCGCCGGCGCAAAGTGCCAGGTTTTCGCCGAGACGAGGCGCTGCCGAATTCAGCTGGCCGTATTGCATATGCAGGGCCGGCTGCCCACGGCGCAGCTCGTCTTGATCAATGATGTCGTCATGAATCAGTAAGGAGGCGTGCGCCAGCTCGAGAGCCACGGCGGTGTTCAGCACAGCAGGCGGCAGCGAGTTTTCCCCGCTACATAGCGCGTAGCTGTAACAAACGAGACTGCCGCGCAGTAGTTTGCCACTGGTGGCGAAGTCCAGCAGGCGCTTGGCGACGTCGGCTTGCCCGGCATCCGAATTATCAGCCCGCTGCTTGAGGTACGTTTTCAGCTCTTCTAACACCATGGGCCGATAGCGCAGAATGGCTGCCAGGTCGGCTTTCATACGGTGCTAGCCTGCCACCCAGAAGCCTTAAAATGCTTCAGGAATGCCTCGGCGTCGCTTTGTGCCGTAAGCGTGTCGGCTACCGTGGCGTCGATCCCGTCAAGCAATTCGGTGAACGTATTCTGTGGCCGTATGTCGGGGAGGGCACCAAGACTGCGCCGGCTCAGAATGGTTTGCCGCTGAATCAATCGGCAGATTTCTGGCAAAGTGTGATACCAAAATTGTTGCTGACAGCGCTTAAGCAGCGCGTCCGCGGCGTGGCGGCCAGGCTTTATGCCGCTGTCTGCCAGAATTTGCGCCACGACATACGTGATATGCCCTTTTTGCAGATCGGTTTGCCAGTCATGAGCGTCGTCATTGAGCTGGCGGGCCGCCAAGTAATGGATCATGACTTGTCGCACTCCTCGGAAGAGCTTGGCATCGGGATCGACGCCTTGAGCTTTCAGCACAGCCAGCGGCGTCAAGCTGTGGCCAAGCGAACGATCGGCCAGACTGGCCACTTCGCCGTAATCAGGCAGTGCTTCAACAAGAAGGTACTCGCCCGAGCGTTCAAAACGGCAATGACTGATTTCCCAGGCATTGGCGCTGTCGATGGTGTCAAAAGTTTGCCGCACCACTCGCCGGAATACCGGATCGTCAGGCAGAGCCTGCTCAAAAGCCGCCAGCGAGTAACGCAGGCTGGTAATTGCTACCGGTAATTGTTCCGCCTTGCCCTCTTCGTCCAGGAAGTCGTCAAATAGCGTGTAGGCTGCCCAGCCGTATAGATTGGCCGCACCCAGGTGTGCAAGCAGCGGTGGCCGCGCCGGAGACGTGGTAAGCGACCGCGTGAATCTGAGCGGCAAGCTCACGATTTCCGCGCCGCTATCGCTCCTGACGATTTTCTCTAAGAATTGCACGGTAGTTCTCCGCAGATCCGGTGCCAGCTGATGGCAATCAAGACGCACACTTTTTAAAATTTTGTCATCAAAGGCGAGGTCTCGTCGGCTGAACGACCCTTGCCCTGGCTTGGTCCCGACTTTAGAAGTCGCAAAGCTGTATTCATTATAGAGCTGCAGGGCTTCCAAGGCGAAAGCGGTCGTGAGGCTCTCACTGCCATTATAATAACTGACGCCGTTTCGCACCGGGTCCAGACAAAAGGCCGCGGCCGGCCATGATCCGTCGGCTTGCTGAGCTGCCAACAGCTGCCCGGCTATGAGTTGCAGCTGGGCCCGGTCGGTTTCCCCTAGGCGCGCTAGCGAACTGAGTAGCAGGGCGAGATCAAGCGGCGTCTGGCTAGTCGGCGTATGCTGCAGTTGGCGCGCGAGCGCATGCAGGTCGGCTTTTAGAGGACCGTCATACGCCCGGGCCAAAAAGTAGATGATTGAATAACTCGATGGATAGTACGGCGACGAAAGCTGCTCATCACGGATCGCCGCTTCCATAAACGCGGTGAGACCGGGTAATGGCTGGCTAACCAGCGATAGTAAATAAGCTACGTTGGCATTAACCGCTAAATCGACGTCTTGCCAAGCGGCCGAACCGTCGGCGGTTTTCAGCCATGTCCGGTAAGGACCGCCTGGCTGAGTCTCGGTGGCCAACAGCAACTTAACCAGTGAAGCCAGTGTGTCTGGCCCGATTGCCGTTCTGTCGTGCAAGGTTAAACCGATCAGAGCGCAACACGTATCGTCCAAATCGTCTGGATAGGGTTGGCGCTGCCGCTCCGGCGAACTTTTAGCCCAGTAATTAAACGATTCCAGCGGGCTTTTTTGTTTAGTCACAAAGCTTGCCAGCCGCCGTTTTAGGCCGCGGCTGGAGGCCACAGGTAGACCGCTCAGAGACGCCAGTATGAGAGCAGGTGCAAAAGTGGTCCGGTACGTCACCTCTTTTACGAAGTGAGTTGCCGAGGGGCTGGAGAAGCTGTCAAAGCCACCATCCGAGCGCTGGACCGCCGCTAAATAGGCCAGCCCGCGCTCCAGGCTAGCGTTCAGCGCCTTTCGTTGCCTGGCGTTCATCTTGGTTTGAGCGGTAGCGTCGCCACGAATGTCGTGCCCGTCTGCCGCTTGCTCGTTACGTGCAATATACCCCCAAAATCCTCCTCAATCACCTTCTTGACAATGAACAGGCCGATGCCCATACCCTTGTCTTTGGTGGTATAGAACGGCTCAAAAATTTTAGCCTTAGCGGCTGGGCTGATGCCCTTTCCACGATCGACAACACTAAGCGTCAGCCCAGTCGGCAACATGACCACACTGACTGCGACAACTCGTTCGGGGGCGGCCAGAGCGGTGTCTTGATAGGCTTCAATGGCGTTCGATAAGAGGTTGATGACGACCTGACGGAAACGCATAAGGTCGCCGCGGTAGGTTATTGGCTGTCGACCCGACGGCACCTGCAGCTTAATAGTTACCCCCATTTGATTGCTGAAATAAGCCAGTATACTGATTACTTCTTGAACTTCGTTGATAACGCTAAAGCGCTCAATCTCGCCTTGGCCGCGGATCTGCCGCTGCACACGTTTGACGACGGCATCAATATGATGCACATTGTCTTGAATACGAGCTAATAAATCGGAACCGCGTCCTTGCTGCAGACCCTCAATATCCATGCTGACACTCATGACATTGTTGGCCAGATCGTGAAACAGGGCCGTGCTAAGATGTCCGAGTTCGGCGAAGCGGTACACTTCTTGCACTTGCTCGACTTGCGCAGCCTGCAAGGCACGCGTGCGCTGCTCGACCTTCACTTCCAACAGATCGCGTTGCCGCTTGACGGCCTTTTCCGAGCGCTTGGCCCGCGTTAAGGCCATTTCCATTTGCCGGTTAAACAGCCACGACACCAATGCCAAGATGGCGTATATGGCACTGAAAGTGGCCACGTCGGAGGCTCGGGAGGGTTGCTGCAACCACTGTAAATTAGGCGACCAGTAATCATGTACTTTGCCGTACAAGCAGACGCTCAGAACTAGACCAGTGAGAATGGCCAGATACAGCGAAAAGCGGGCATTGATCAGAATGCCGCCCATGACGATAGCTAGGCTGAATAGTAATACGCCAAACGGATTAATAACGTCCCAGCGAAACACTACGGCCGTGGCCGCCAGGAAAAAGATTGCCACCAGTACCACCGAAGGTACTATGCGTTGGCGGTAGCGGCGGGACAGCAATAATAAAAAGCCAAAGAATGCGAACAACCCGCCGACTATGAATAGCCGCATAAGCAGATAAGAAGCCTGCAGTGTTAAGAGATCGGCCAGGGCGTTAACAAAGGCGGCCAGTGTCAAGCCGAGCGAGCCGACCAGCAGCCAGTTAAGGACCACCTCCTGATTTTGGACATTCGGTTCGGTAGACCGGGGCGCGATAAAGATTTTGTATAAGCGGTGAGTGTTCAACGGTCCCTCTCAGAGTATGGGCCGGACACTGTCCCTTAAGGCAATGCCCGGTGATTGTTTTTAAGCAATCCTTAGTCGGCTATGCTGTCCCATGGGACAGCCACGGCCTGTTGCAGTAGCGCGGTTTCGATGCTTGCATCGTCGCGCAGGCTGCTATCAGATAGAATGCCGGTTATGACATCTTTCATTAGTTTCTCCTTTCCCTTCCTGTTAATTGCCGGCTATACTGTTCGGTGATAGTATAACCCACCCCGTAAGCTGTGGATATGAGTTGCCGTTTGAACGGCCGGTCGATTTTGTCGCGCAATGACTTAATATGGACGTCCACCGTGTTGTTCCAGGAATCGCTGTTCGCTTCCCAGACACTATCCATGATCATAGTGCGGGTTACGACCCGACCCCGGTTGCGTAGCAGATATTCTAAAATGTCGAACTCTTTGCGACGCAGCGCGATTTTCTGACCGCCACGTTCCACTTGCCGCTTGAGCGGATCAAGCGTCAAGGTATCGATTTTTAAGAGATAAGGTGTTTCCGTATCAAGGTGACCGCGCCGGAGCAGTGCTAGCAGGCGAGCACGCAGTTCGTCGATGTTAAAGGGCTTTGTAACGTAGTCGTCAGCGCCGGATTGTAGTAGGTCGATTTTACTGTCCGATTCGGCAATGCCGCTGAGCACCAAGATGGGCGTGGCGACGCCAGCTTTGCGCAGTGCCTTACAGACGTCATGGCCATAAATATCCGGTAGAGTGAGGTCAAGGATAATCATGTCATAGATAGTGGCTTGCGCCATTCGGATACCATCATGACCGCTCGCGGTGGCCGTGATCTTCCAGGTATCACCTAAGAAATCCATAACACTTTTAACAAGCGCAGGGTTATCTTCGATAAGTAAGAGTTTCATCTATGCACAACCTTCTGCTGCTATTTAACAGACCAATTATTAAATCCGTATTAAAAGTTATACACAGATTTCAGTATGATATATATCATTCTGAGCGCTCAGGGGCTTTTAGTCGAGGCTGAGCGTCGCCAAATTGAAGTGTTGGCTGATCTCGTTGCGCAGGCGCAGCAGGTCGGGAATAATGATTTTGCCCCGTTCGACGCGAATTAATTGCTTGCGGCTGAGGCGGCTCAGTTCCCGACTGGCGGTTTCGCGCGTCATGTTCGTTGAGCGAGCGATGTAGTCGTTAGTGATACGTGCAGTGATGGTTGTGAGGCCTTGGTCGTGTTCTCCGAAGTGGCTGGCCAGAAAGATAAGTCGATAGACCACTTTTTCACGAGCGCTGCGGTACTGCAAATTATCCATTTCACCGGTCAGCGTAAAGAAATGATGGGCCAGTCCTTGGATTGCTTCATTCATCAGGGAGTTATCTGACAACACAGCCTGCAGGAAGGCGCTGCGAGATAGGCGCAAAGCGGCTACAGTATCAAGCGCCGCGAAGCCGATATCCCGCGTGACGCCACTGACCGCCCAGGCGATCGGAAAGATTTCACCAGCGCAGAGCGTCATAAGAATGTTGGGTTCGCCATTGAGGCACAGCGAGTACAGTTTAACACCTCCCGAAACTACATAGTAGACACCGGACGGCACGTCGCCCGGACGCACGATGACGTCATCCTTGTGATACATTACATGGCGCCCAGACTCGAATAGCTGCGATAATTTAGGCAAACTGGCATTCATAACTTGCACCTCTCTAGCTGTAACATAGGCCGCTCATATTAAATAGTTCTTAAATCACTGCAAATGATGATGAAAGTCACCGTATATGGCTTTACAGTCCGATGGTGTGGTCGTGAACCCCTTAGTTATGACTAGTGGCGGCTTGGTAAAGCTGGGCGTTATCAATAGCGCCGCCGGCCAAAGCGGCCAGAGTCTCGGCGAACGCTAAGTCTGCCATGCTGTATATCTGCTTGGATTCTGCCCACACAAGCGTGATGGTACCAAGAATTTTACTGCGTGACTTTATGGGGACGATCATAAGCGAATAAAAGCTCAAGTCTCGCATCATCGACAGATGTTCTTCGTTTGTGGCCGCGGCTACCAACATTTCGTCGGTAATGCCATTGCGCATTTCGGATTCGCCGGTGCGGATAACGTGTGAGGTGCCGGATTCGGCCTTGGGGCCGCGCGGGTACTTCTTGGCGACTTCCAGGGCTTTTTTAATCTTTTTGGGGTCCACATGGGCGATTGCCAGGCGTTTTAAGCGACCGTCATCTTGGATGATGTCCACGGCACACCAGTCCGACAAATGCGGCACCATGGCGTTCGCCACGCTCTTCAGGGTGGCGGCGTAGTCCAGCGACCCGGTGATCTCCTGAGCGGCTTTGCTCAAAAAACTTAAGTAGTCGGTAGTGTGGCCCGGTTTAAGCTGTAGCGAAGTCTCCACCTGAGGACTAACCATACAGTAACTGTACATGGTTACAGATCATTTTTATAGGCCGCACAGATCACGTCCGGGGTGGCTAATTACTGCTAGCTTTCGGCTCGTAACCCTCATGCTTACCAAGCCGCCACATCACTTCCAGCAAGCGACGGTAGGCCGCGGGCATCTCTAACGAAGCGAAGTCGTCGTACTGATAGGTGTCGGTTTTTCCATAGTACTCTATGGTTTCCTGGAGGATTTTCCTATAGGCGGGAGAGTCTGGCGGTAGCTTGCTGGTGGCCAGTTTTATAAGGTCC
>DATCFR010000091.1:0-3591 GCA_036509405.1 Saccharimonadales bacterium (SeqCode) | reverse complement strand
CCATTGCTTGAGATGCAGGCTGGGATTTTTAGGATCAACCAACAGAGCTTGTTCGCGGAAGGTGATGCAGCCCCAGTTTTCCATGGCGCCGCTGGCGAAGTCGGGCAGGGCCACGAAGTCGCACTTTGGCAGCGGGTAGGGAATAGCGAAGTATTCGTTATAAAACTCCAGCGTTTTGACGGCGCAGTCCAGCGCGAAGCCAGTGTGCTGGGCGTTATCCGGTGTGGCATAGGTGCGTACGAGGACGCCGTCCTTGGTTTTGGCCTCTTTGTAATCCATTTCACCATACACGAACGCCAGCAGGTAAGTGGACATTTTGGGAGTGGTCTCGAACGTCGTGACTTGCTGCTTGCCCTTGGCAGTTTGCGTTTTAACCGGCGTATTGGCGATAACGGCTTCGCCGGCCGGTGTGGTGAGCGTCAGGTCAAATGTGGCCTTGGCTTCCGGCTCGTCAATGCAAGGAAAGGCTTCGCGGGCATGGTGACTCTCGAACTGCGTGGCGATGAGCATTTTATCCTTGCCATCATGCTTAAAATAACAGGGGTAAATGCCGTTCATGGGCCGCGTAATCACGCCGGTAAACTCTAAGGTTATGGTGTAATTGCCGGGATAGACCATCTCGGCCGCGTGCAGGCGCACCTCGTCAAAGCTGTTTTGATTGTTAATACGCTCGATCGCAAGCGTCTTGTCGCCATTTTTGTCGTGCTTAACAAGCGTAGCCTTGGTAATCTTGAGATCTTTTTGGTGTAGCGTTATCCGCTCGCTTGGCCGACCGACCTTCTTACCTTTAATCGTCACCGTGCCGCTGAACACCATGGCGTCACGGTCCGGCACCAGCTGCAAATCATAATGTTCCGGCTGAAACTGCTCGTACAGCCGGGTGACTTTCTTACCCATATCCGTTTATTGTACTACAGAGTATTGACGCTGACACGCCCTATGAAAAGAACTCTTCAGTTACTCTGATACGGGAATGCTTGAGCCTAATTTCCCCTGGAAAATATCTATGGTTTTCTGTCGCCCTACTTCGTCCGCGCGCCCTAAGTCGGAACTTTCTCCCCATACCTCCAGTGCTGCCAGAACACCTTGCTCGCCGATTGTGCAGCTGTAATGACCAGCATCAACTACATTCCTGCCATCATCTCGAAGTACAGCTTCTGCCCTACTTTCTTCAGATGCGGCAATCACACGGCTACGTAGAGTCTCATCAGCTATGTGAAAGGCGGCATACGCAATGTCAAAATGTTTCAGTGGCTCGTGGCTCAAGGGATCGGGGAAGCCAGGCCCCATTAACACTATCCCGCCAATTCTGATAAATTTGCCTTCTGCTACCCTGTGCTGATGGTACCAATCCGCTAAGATATCAGCATCAGGCTCGCAGATTAAATCGCCTGGGCGCTTTTCTGCCTCATGGTCTTGCGTTTCATAGTCCGCCATAATGTGTTATAATAACAAATAATATCTAATATGTCAAGCTTGACTCCTTAAGCCTGATGACGTAAACTGTTTATATGTCCGGCCGAAGTGGTCGGCTTTTTTCATTTCAGAGCGTCACAATTTGGAACTATTAAAAGAAAGGAAACAGTATGGATTTAGACATGAAACAACTGGCCGTCGCCATCAGGACGATCGCCGAGGAAAAAAACCTGCCCGAAGACACCGTACAAGAGGTGGTTGAGCAAGCACTGGCCGCCGCTTATAAGCGTGATTATGGCGACCGCGAGCAGGAAATTCGCGTCAGCATGAACCTCAACACCGGTGAAATCGATGCTTACACCAGCAAGGAAATCGTCGAAAAGGTCGAAAATCCGGCCTTTGAGATGAGCCTCACCGAGGCCCAGGTCCACCGTAAAAACGCCCAAATCGGTGAAACCATCGAGGTCCACGAGAAGCCCGAGAACTTCGGCCGGGTGGCCGCCCAGACTGCCAAGCAGGTGGTGCTGCAGCGCCTACGCGAAGCCGAGCGCGAGATCGTCATGGCCGAGTACGAAGATAAAATCGGCACCGTTATTAATGCCACCGTGGCCCGCGTTGAGGGTAATATTTGCCGCATCGACCTTGGTCGTGCTCAGGGCATTATGCCTCGCAGCGAGCAGATCCAAGGCGAGCGCTACTATCCTGGCCAGCGTCTCAAGGTGTACTTAAAAGACGTGGAACGCGGTTTTCGCGGCCCGCAGCTGGTAGTCAGCCGCGGTAACAAAGAGTTTATTGAGTGGCTATTCCGCGGCGAAGTCCCAGAAATGGAAAGTGGCGCCGTCGAAATTAAGGGCATTGCCCGCGAAGCCGGCGTGCGCTCTAAGATCGCCGTCGCTAGCACTGTGCCCGGCGTTGATCCGGTCGGCACCTTCGTCGGCGGCCACGGCACGCGCGTCAACGCCGTCGTCGGCGAAGTCGGCGAACAAGAGAAAATCGACATCATCATCTGGGCCGAAAATCCAGTGGAATACATCACCCAAGCCCTCAGCCCCACCAAAGTCAGTAAGGTCATCATCGACGAAAAGAACCAAAAAGCCAAGGTCCTGGTGCCAGAAGACCAGCTCAGCATTGCCATCGGCAAAAGCGGTCAAAATGTCCGCTTAGCCAGCAAGCTAACCGGTTACGAACTCGACATTGAGGCCGACCAAGCCACTGCTGCCAGCCCTGCCGAAGACAAAGCCCCTGAAGAAGCTAAACCGGAAGCCAAGCCTGAGGCGAAATCCGAAGCCAATAACGTCAAAACCACCGAACTGCCCAAGCAGCCCAAACTCAAGAAGAAGAACGAGCTGGAAAGCTCACTGCTCGAGGCCATTGAAGAACACGGCGAATAAAAATAGTCGCCATTACACTGTACTTTGTCTTAGCTACTTATTGACATAATTTATTATAGGTGATAGAGTAGGGCGAGATTAAGA
The DNA here is from genome assembly GCA_036509405.1 of Saccharimonadales bacterium (SeqCode). GTDB lineage: Bacteria > Patescibacteriota > Saccharimonadia > Saccharimonadales > UBA4665 > DATCFR01. The sequence continues at coordinate 700 of DATCFR010000091.1, read as the reverse complement.
GGACTTTCTGATTTATGGTAGATCCGACTAAGGTGTATGAAGCCACTGATGCTCTTATTGCCGGCATGGACGGCGGTGAACGAGTTGATTATTTGACTCATTTACGGGAGTTATACCCTGAGCAACTCGGGCCTGTCGCTATAAGTAGCGTCAGTGAGCAGACTGATCGCGCCTCAGCTGAGGCACTCTCCTTGACTGCCTCAGCCGCTATCGTGACTATGGCTGAGGAATTTTCTTTAGCGCCAGAAGACTTCGGGGTCTTGCGAATAAGCGCGCACGACGGCAGCGAACGAACCGTCGTTGCCTACACGCGCGGCAATGGCATCGACCTTGGTGATCCAAACGAAAATCACGACGCGCAACGTAGTTGGAATAGTATTTTTGACGAAGATAGTGCAGGGGCGTTTATGATTGAAGTTAACGGCACGAGTTATGACACCCGCAAAGGTATGACTAAGGCTGTGTACGATGCTTTCATTGCTGATGCTAAAGCGTTTGTTGCAGATGGCCTGAGCACCGATCCTTTACCTGACAGTCCGCAATTAGCTGCAGCCAATGATGAAGGTTATACCGTGACTTGGTTAACGGGGGAAGAAGCGCACGCTAAGGACGCCTGGTTTGGCTGCGTCAACCAGGGTGGCCAGATCGACCATGTCTTGAAACGTCATGAGAGCGATAGTCGAATGTTTCGATTCCGTCC
>DATCFR010000090.1:0-3539 GCA_036509405.1 Saccharimonadales bacterium (SeqCode) | reverse complement strand
TGCTCAGTTTGCTGCGCGGCCAGTGGCATAACGGCATGCTGCCGAATATTATCTTTCGCGATGATCCGCAGTACCGCCAGGACCGTAACCTCTGGCGCAGCTGGCTGAGTCCGTTTGCGCCCAATGACGTTATGACCACTGGCATCACCCAGCCGCCGATGTTGGCCGAGGCCGTGGTGCAGGTCGGTCAGAAACTGGCCTGGCCCGAACGCCGCAGCTGGTATCGCACAATTTACCCGGCTTTGGTGGCTTATCATGAGTGGTTATATAAAGAGCGCGATCCACACGGCGAAGGCCTGGTGCTGCAGATTCACCCCTGGGAAACCGGCCTGGATAACACACCGCCCTGGATGGCCGAACTGCATGAACATCGTTTGCCGTTTTGGATCCGCATGATTGAAATTCTGAAATTCCAATGGGTGATCAATCTGTTCCGGCGCGACACCAAGTCCATCCCCATGGACGAGCGCTTTTCGGCCATTGAGTCAGTGGCCATGTTCGACATCCAGCTGCGCCTGCGCCGCAAAGCTTATGACATCAATAAAATTCTCGATCACTCATTGTTCACCATCGAGGATTTGAACTTTAACAGCATCTTTATCCGCGCCAATACGCACCTGCGCGAGATAGCCAAGGCGCTGCGCCAGGAGCTGCCCGAAGAGTTGGCCAAGAACATGAAACGAACCGAGCGCACTTTTGAAGAGCTGTGGGACCCATACTCCAACCAGTATTACTCGCGCGATTTTATTACCCACCGGCTGCTCAAGACGCCGAGCATTGCCACCCTGCTGCCGCTGTACGCCGGCTCCATCAGCAAGGAACGGGCCGAAACGCTGGTGCGCATGCTGGAAAACGATCAGCAATTCGGCACGGCCTATCCGGTACCGACCGTACCAGTTAACTCCTTCTGGTTTCACCCGCGCGGCTACTGGCAAGGCCCAGCTTGGGTCAATATGAACTGGCTAATTATCGATGGCCTGAAGCGCTACGGCTTCAAAGATCACGCCGCGGCACTCACCGAAACCACGCTTGAAATGGTCAAAGGCAGCGGCTGTTCCGAGTACTTTGATCCCCTGACCGGCGAGGCCGCCGGCGCCGATAACTTCTCTTGGACCGCCGCCCTGGCCATCGACCTTTTGAAATCTTCAAAATAAATTAAAACCCACAAAATTACCACAGCTTTTACGCCCGTTCTATATTAAGCTGGTTATATGAGCCACGACGAGTTCACCAAACTATTTAAATACATGCAGCGCGAGTTCAAGAGTATAAACGACCGCCTCGATCAAACCGCTAGCAAATCAAGCCTCGATCGTCTGACTAACCTCGTGGACGCCTACGCTAAGCGTTCAGAAACATATCATCAGGATATGCTTGTCCTCAATCACCAGGTCAACCGCCACGACGGCTGGATCCACGAGCTGGCCGAAACTACAGGCACGGAACTGTCGCCCTAATCCGCCTTACCGGCGTGCATTAGTTGGCTGAAACTCAGCCCTGGTGGAGCGTTAAATGGCGTGTCTTCAGGGTAGTCCCCTTCTTTTAACGCCCGCAGTAAGAGACGCGCCACTGCCAGATCCTGACCTGCAAAACCGGTTGAATCATAAATAATCATGGTCTCTGGACGTGCCGAGAAGCTTTCCGGGTCTTCCAGCAGTTCAGTGATGCCTATAACCCGACCATTCAATAATGAACCGTGGAAGCTGCTTGCGTTCCTATCGTATATATCTTCACGAGAAATGCGGATACGGGGTGCCGCGTGCTGGAGTTCACCCTCCCGCAAACTCTGAGCGAATTCATCAGTAACAAATTTGGCACGTTCATACAGCGAGAAGTCCAGTTCGCGCTTACCGACCATATCGGCCCCAATCGCGCCGACTACCACGTCTTGCTTTAGCTCATCGGCTGAAGACAAGGCTAGCGATTGATTAGGCAGTCCGAGCGTAGCAGTAACGATAGCATCAGACTCCGATTCAAGTTCTTTGTCGTCTTTTTTAACCGCTTTAATGGTCAAAGCTTCGGCTCGCTCCTCGCCCAACAGGTTCTGGGCCACCGCTCTAAGCTCGGTGGCGACCTTTTTGGCACGTCCAAAATACCGGTCTCTAAGAAGTACGGTGTCAACAGCGGGGGACAAGATAAGACTGCTGATGGCGTGCACCCCTCCTTGATCACCGGCGCCAATTACCCCCAGAGTCCGCATTTCAGGCCTCAAGGCTTTGAGTACGGTGGCGGTCGTAGTTGCCGTCCGAAGCATTGTCAGAAAGCCGGCACCGCATATAAGGCGCATCTGATTCGTAGCCGATTCGATGCAAAACATTTCTCCCCACGTAGTTTGCAACCCTTTGGCACGCCGATCCGGGTCTGACCCTATGTGTTTGTAAACTGTGTAGTCATTACCTGCAGCTACCATCATTTCCGAAGTCGCGTAGCCGGATTCACCGCCAACTACAGCAAAGGCGCTTCTGTCTCCGCGCGCAATGCCGGGCTCCGTGTACACCGTCTTGATCTCATCTGAAAGTTCCTCAATAAACGGCACCGTTCCAAATTGGCGAACAATACTGGCGATTTTGGCTTCCGGGTCAAGTTCCGGATCACTATCGAGCCTGAAAGTACCTTCTAGAGGAATAGGTGGTGCTATCGGGGACGGGTGCCGACCCTCCATGCGGATGGTAGTTTCCACGCCTCCAACAGAGTGATGCCAAAGACTACTCATACGAAGACTATACCATATTTATATGGAAATGCTAGTCATCGAGATGCGGCCTATCGAGAGCCAGCGGCTCAACGGTAGGCTCAGTATCAGCAATTTTGACAATGTCGCGGTCGATTTTGCCCAACTCTTTATACGTGGTGTTAAAGTGGCCGACAGTGGTGCCGAGGCTGCTGCCTAGTTTGAGCATGTAGCCGTTGTGCGCCACTAAGTGCTTGCTCAGCTGTTCGATGTTTTTGCGGATTTTCTCGGTATCCTTGTGAATTTCGATGGAGCGCAAACCTTGGACGATGGTCTGCAGCATGGCCGATAGGGTGCTCGGGCCAACGATGGTCACTTTCTTGTCAACCGCGGCATATTGCATGAGATTGCGCCCGCTGACGCCGCCGAGGCCAACCTTGTTGGCCAACAGGTCGTAATAAATCGCTTCGCTTGGAATGAACATCAGCGCCTGGTCGAGCGTGCCCTTGCCTGGCTTAATATACTTAGACGTCTCGTCGATCCGGCGCTTAAGGTCTTCTTTGAAAGCCCGCTCCAGAGCCGGCCGTTCGGCTTCTTTAGCATCAATCAGCCGGTTGTAATTCTCGAGAGAGAATTTGCTGTCGATGGGCAGCACTTTATCATCAAGCTTGACGACAGCATCCACGATGGTGCCCTCGCCCAGTTTGTATTGCAGTTGGAAAGTGCCCGGCGGCAAGGTGTTCTTAAGAATCTGCTCCAGATAATATTCGCCAAGTACACCGCGCTGCTTGGGGTTCTGCAACACGTTTTGCAGGGTTTTCAGCTCGGCGGCGATGTCGCCGACATTCTTGTTGGTGCCTTCCAGTTT
>DATCFR010000089.1:0-3012 GCA_036509405.1 Saccharimonadales bacterium (SeqCode) | reverse complement strand
AGCCAGGATAAATCAAGGCGCCAAAGTGATTATCTTTGCCGGCTCGCCGGACCGCCTTATCGGCGAGGACGAAACCGCATATGTGGAAGAACGGCTGGGGAAAGGCATCGAGACCGCTAAAACAGAATATGATATGGTGCGGCAGATCGCCGGCTGGCAGGAGAGTTTTGTGCCCCTGGAAGCACCTGAGGTTGTGCCATTTGGCTATGACATCTATAACGGGCATGCCTTAGTGCCCCAACCGACAGGTCAGCTGATCAAAATCGGTGAGTGTAATGGCGCAGCAGTCTTGCACTTGCGTGTTGATCGTGAAAACTATTTTGACGAAGAAGAGGGCAAGGACATGTTTCGCAATCGGCCGGACAGCGCAGCGTTGATGGGCTTTGTAAGCGACATGCTATCGGCGAGTGGTGATGAGGCTTCAAGTGTGGCCATAAACAGTAGTACTACTTATGCTTCTCGGGCGGTAGATACGGTCCGGGCCGGTCTTGAACACGGGCGGCCTTTTCTAGTTGGTATGTACGGGCGGCAGACTTTGGCTGACGTTGAGCGCAAGCCGGCTGCCGAGCCGACGGAAATTAAGCAGATACCCGGCGAATTGTACGAGATGCAAAATAAGCTGCTTCAGTTGCGGGTGGCGGTTGCCAAGAAATGGCCACCTCCGAAGAAGGCCGAGTAAGCAGAGTCGCTCACCATACGCTATAGTTAACTCGTGGGTTATAGAAAAAAAGGCGCTATGGCGCTGGCGGTTGGGGCGCTTGGGGTGGTCTTTGGTGACATCGGCACTAGTCCGCTGTATGCGTTGCACGCGGTTTTCGGGCTGACGGGGCAGCACCTGGCGATTAACCGGACGAATGTCTACGGCATTGTTTCGCTGGTGGTCTGGTCCGTTATGCTGGTCGTATCGATTAAGTTCGTCGGGTTTATTATGCGGGCCGATAACAAGGGTGAAGGCGGCATTATGGCGCTTGTGTCGCTGATTAAAAGTGGCCGGTTGCGTGAGCGTTACAAGTGGCTGTTTATTATGCTCGGCTTGATTGGCGTGGCGCTATTTTATGGGGACAGTGCCATCACGCCGGCCATCTCGGTACTCTCGGCCGTGGAAGGCCTGAAGGTTGTGGCGCCCAGCCTGCATGCTTTGGTGCTGCCGATCACGTTTGTTATTCTGGCCTCGCTGTTTTGGATTCAAAAATACGGTACCGGATTTATTGGCCGGTTGTTCGGGCCAGTCATGCTGGTGTGGTTTGCGGTGATTGCTCTTGGCGGCGGCTGGCAAATTTGGCAGTATCCCAGCAGTTTGATTGCTTTGTCGCCGGTGCCGGCAATCAGCTTTTTTGCGCGGCAGCCGGTGTTGGCTTTTGTGGCTATGGGCGCTGTGGTGCTGGCGATTACCGGCGCCGAGGCGTTGTACGCGGACATGGGGCACTTTGGCCGGCCGCCGATCGCTCGGGCGTGGTTCTGGGTGGTGTTTCCGGCTCTGACGCTGTGCTATACGGGGCAGGGCGCGCTGCTGCTGGCGCACCCGGGTGCCACGGCTGATCCGTTCATCTTGCTCTTCCCGGAGGTTACGCGCTTTTCTGTGGTGATACTGGCCACATTGGCGACGTTGATTGCTTCCCAATCAGTGGTTTCCGGCGCTTTTTCGCTGACGCGCCAGGCCGTGCAGCTCGACTTCTTGCCTAAGCTGCTGGTGCGCCATACCTCGGACCGCGAAATCGGCCAGATTTACGTGCCGTTCGTAAACCTGGTTTTGTTTATCGTCGTGACGCTGCTGGTGTTCGCCTTCGGCTCATCTGTTAAGCTGGCGGGCGCTTATGGGGTGGCAGTCAGTGGTACGCTGGCCATCGACACTGTGCTTTTCCTGGTTATTACGCGGGATCTGTGGCGAAAATCGACACGCTATGTGAGCTTGCTGGCCTGCGTTTTCTTGCCGATTGACTTGCTGTTTGTGACCTCCAATTTGTCTAAGATCCGGCATGGTGGTTGGTTTCCAATTGCGTTGGCCATTATTATTTTCATCGTGATCGATACCTGGCGGCGCGGCCAGAATATCGTCCGGCAAGAACGCACAATCATGGAGGGTCCGCTGCAGGCGTTCGTGGATAAAATCCGCGCCATGAAGCCGCCGCTTAAGCGCATACCGGGCCAAGCCGTGTATGTTAGTCATCATCCCGACCGCGCACCGCTGGCGCTGCACGCCACTGTCGATGAACTTCACGAATTGAGCCAGAAGGTCGTGCTGGTGACGGTGCAAATCACCGACGCGGCCCATGTTCCTGAGGCTGAACGGGCGGTGTTTGACAATCTGCGCTACAAAGACGACGGCATCAGCCACGTGACGCTACGCTATGGTTTTCATGACTCGCCCAATGTGCCGAGAACCTTGGCCGCTCTGCGCCGCGCCAATTCGGAACTTGATTTTGACCCCGAGGAGGCGGCTTACTTTATTTCGCTCAGCAAGGTGGTGCGGACTGAGCGCCGCAACCTCTCCGGCTGGCGCAAAGGCCTGTATTCGCTGATGGCTCGCAACGCGCTGAGCACCACTGATTACTATAAATTGCCGGTCGAGCGCACAGTCGAAATGCGCTCTTTAATTAAATTATAATTTTTGCGGTTGATTTTTCACCAGGCTTGGCTGACGTGCTATTAAAAGTGATATACAAAGTATATCTATTGCATGCAACGTGTATATATAATTAAACCCCCTTGGAAACAGAGATATAATAAAACCATGTCTCTCACCAAGTCCGAACTGCGCCAGCGTCTCAAACAAGCTCGCTTGGAGATGCTCGAAGAGGAGCACCGGCTGGCCAGCCAGGCGATCGCGGAACGGCTCAAAAATATGACGGATTGGTCAAAGGTTACATCGCTGCACTATTTTGAGCCGCTTCGCCAGCAGCTTGAGCCCGACATTAATGGCTTTATCACCTATTTGGAAGACATGTACCCGGCTATGCAACTGAGCACCTCGCGCCTCATCAATGACAAATGGGAGGTGATAGGTGTGCACGA
>DATCFR010000088.1:0-3392 GCA_036509405.1 Saccharimonadales bacterium (SeqCode) | reverse complement strand
ATCGACAAATACGGCAAAGAGCGCGTGGCCAACATCGTGACCTTCGGCCGCATGGCGGCCCGCAACGCCGTGCGTGACGTTTCGCGCGTGCTGCAAGTACCGTATGCCGAAGCCGACCGCTTGGCCAAGATGATTCCGCCGCCTGTCCAGGGCCGCCACATCCCGCTGGCCACCTCGCTCAAAGATAACCGCGAGCTCAAAGACGAATATAACCGCAATGAAACCGCCAAAAAGGTCTTTGATCTGGCCGTTCAGATGGAAGGCACTATCCGATCCCACGGTGTACATGCGGCTGGCGTGGTGATCGCGCCCGAAGATATTGTCTACTACACGCCGCTCGAAATGGCTCAAAAAGGGGTCATCGCCACCCAGTACTCGATGGGCCCGATCGAAGAGCTCGGCCTGCTTAAAATGGACTTTTTGGGGCTTTCCAACCTGACGACCATCAACAACGCGCTACGCATTATCCGGCGCGTCTACGGCAAAAATATCGACATTAACACCTTGCCGTTGGATGACGACAAAACCTACGAACTGTTCCAGCGCGGCGAAACTACTGGCGTGTTCCAGTTTGAATCGGCCGGCATGAAACGCTATTTAAAAGAGCTCAAACCCACCCTATTTAGCGATCTGATCGCCATGAACGCCTTATACCGTCCTGGACCGATGCAGTTCATTGATGAGTTTATTAACCGCAAGCACGGCAAAAAGCAGGTTGTTTACGACCATCCGGGTCTCAAGGCTGCTCTGGGAGATACCTACGGGGTGCTGGTCTATCAGGAACAGTTCATGCAGGTCAGCAAGGATATGTGTGGCTTTACCGGCGGCCAGGCCGACACGCTGCGCAAGGCCATCGGCAAAAAGCAGCGCGACACCATGAAAAAAATGAAAGCCGCCTTCGTGGACGGCATGGTCAGCCACAGCAAAGTGACGCCTGATTTTGCCGAAAAGTTCTGGGCGCGCATGGAGGCTTTCGCCGATTATGGCTTCAACAAAGTGCATGCTGCTTGCTACGCCACTATCGCGTATCAAACGGCTTATTTAAAAGCCAATTACCCAGCTGCCTTTATGGCCGCGCTGATGACCAGCGACTTTGACGACACCGATCGACTGGCTATCGAAATTACGGAGTGCAAGCACATGGGGCTGACGGTGATGCCGCCAGATGTCAACGAATCGTTCGTGGAGTTTGCGGTGGTGCCCGAAACCAATGCTATCCGTTTTGGCATGGCGGCCATCAAAAACGTCGGCACCGGGGCCGTGGAAGAGATCCTGCGGGCCCGCACGGAGGGCGCTTTCGCCGGGCTGGAAGATTTTCTAACGCGGGTCAGCAGCCGGGTCGTCAACCGCAAAGCCATGGAGAGCTTGATCAAAGCCGGAGCCTTGGACCGCTTTGGTGAACGGCACGTGCTGCTCTATAACCTGGACCTGATCATGGCTTTTGGCAGCCGCCTGCAGAAACAAGCTAGCAGCGGTCAAACCGATATTTTTGGTGGGGAGCAGGACATCGTGCGAGGACATCTCAAACTGGAGCTGAGCGCTCCTGACATCACCAATCACGAACAGTTGCTGTGGGAACGCGAATTGCTTGGCATCTATCTCAGTCAGCATCCCCTGGAAGCTTTTTCTGAAATCTTGAGCGAGCAAACTGTGCCGCTCAATACGCTGGCAGCTGAACACGATAACAAGGTTGTGAGCATTGGCGGTGCCATCACTGACGTACGGGCTATTACCACCAAAAATGGCCAAAAAATGGCTTTTGTGAAGCTTGAAGATCAATTCGGCGAAATTGAAGCTGTGCTGTTTCCGAAGAGCTTCCTGGAGACGGCCGAACTCTGGGAGCGCGACCGTATCGTCGTGGTTCGCGGCAAGCTCAACGCCCGCGACCGCGACGGCCAGCAAACCTCGGAAATCAAGATCATGGTCAACGAAGCCAGAGAGATCACGGCCGAAGAAGCCGCCAATTATAAGCCTATTGGTAAAAGACTGCGGCCACCCAAGGCTCGTTCCGTCCCCGTGGAGACCGAGCCAGCGCCTGTTGAAGTCACCGACGAAGCGCTGCCAGCTCCGGACGAACGCGTTTATGTGCGGATCGTGAACACGGCCGACGAGCAAATGCTGCTGTCGCTCAAGCAAACCATTGACACCCACCAAGGCGGCACGGAAGTGGTGCTGGTGCTCGGCGAAGCTGCCGCCAAACAAGCCATCAAATTGCCCGGCGGCATCGACCGCGACAGTGAAGGCGTTACCAAACTCGAACAGCTGGTCGGCGCGGACAATTTGATTATTAGATAAGCTAAGCGGCGGCCCGCGTCAGCACAAAGCCGGCAGTAAAAATAAGGACCGTCACGACATCGAGCCAGACATGCTCGTAGGCAAAAGTTTCACCGCGGGTCAGCGCCCGGCTCAGTCGGCGCGAGTGCCGAAACACGAAGACGGCGAAGGCAAGACCGCTGATAATAATGACCGCCGCCAAAGAGGTTGAGGCTCGCGCACCGGCCATGGCTTGGATACGCGTCACCTGTCCAGCAGCCGCTAACGAAGATCCGTCTGGCGTGCTATTTACGCCGGGCAACACTCCGGCCGACCACGCCTTGCTAACGATGGCACCGCCGCCAACAATGGCGAACAGCGGCAGGTACGGCCAGTAGGTGCCCAGATATGACTTATCTTGCCGGTGATGTTGAGCCTGGCGTTTACGGTGACTGACAGTTGGTTTTGGTCTGGTTGCGAGGGCCATTTTTTATGTTAAATAATGTGCTTCTAGTATACCATAAGCGCTCTTCACGAGGGATGGAAACGAAGCGCATACAGCGCCATGCCCGCGGCCACAGCAACGTTATACGATTCTTTGCGACCGAGCATCGGTATTTCCAAAATATGATCGCACAGCGCCAGCACTTCTGCCTCCAGACCTTCGACCTCCCGGCCGACAATGAGTGCCAGCTTATCCGGTGGCTGAAAGGCGGCCAGCTTAATTGAGCCCGGAGCTTGCTCCAGCCCGGCAATGATAAAACCTTGCCGCTTCAAGCCAGTTACTACCTCGGCCACGTTATCGCTGTGCTGCCAGGACACCTGCTTTTCGGCTCCCAATGCCGTCTTGGCGATCTGGCGGTCGATTTTCTGAGCCGTGTGTGGCAAACGCTCGTCATCCGGGTGAGTAGGATAGGGCGTGTAGCCGGTCAAGAAGACTTGTTGCACTCCCAGGCCTTCGCCCGTCCGCAGCAGTGAACCGACATTATGGGTGCTGCGCACATTATGAACAATGAGGATGAGGCGTCGCATACGCCTATTCTATAGCCTTGATCAAGTTCTTTTAAGTGCAGTGATAATAGTTGGATCGATATCTCGTGCTTCTTGTCCGACCGCTTGCGCCACCACAAAAGGGGATA
>DATCFR010000087.1:0-2113 GCA_036509405.1 Saccharimonadales bacterium (SeqCode) | reverse complement strand
AATTATCAACGTACTGTGCGGCAATTAAGCTAGCTTTTTTGGCGACTTGCAGCTGTTTGTCGTCGCTGAATTGGGCGCGGCCTTCGCCGTGCGCGACCGGAATCGGTAGTCCCGAACCAGCCATGTCTTTGAAGAAAATCGAGGGCGAGTCGTTGATCTGAGTCAGCACCACGCGGGCTTCAAATTGCTCAGAGGTATTTTTAAGGAAGGCCGGCCAGCAGTCAGCGCCGGGAATGAGCTCTTTGAGCGCGGACAGCACCTGGCAGCCATTGCAAACGCCGAGGCTGAAGCTATCCGGACGTTCAAAAAATTCGGCGAACTTGGCGCGAAGTTTTTCGTTAAATAAAATTGATTTGGCCCAGCCCTCGCCTGCTCCAAGCACGTCGCCGTAGCTGAAGCCGCCGCAGGCCACTAGACCTGTAAAATCGTCTAAGTTGGAACGGCCGGCGATAAGGTCGTTCAAATGGACGTCAACACTGGTGAAGCCAGCATGGTCAAAGGCGGCTGCCATCTCGACTTGGCCATTGACACCCTGCTCGCGCAAAATCGCAACCTTTGGTTTCGTCGTGTACACACTCGGTGTGTACACAGTGTGTACACTGCTCGGAAGATGGCACGTGAGTCCGGGGTCTTTGTCATCTTGAATTGCTGCAAATTCCTGCTCGGCCGTGGCCGGATTGTCGCGCAGTTTTTGCAGCTGGTAGCTGGTTTCGCTCCACCATGTTTCCAGTTGCGCCCGGCTGTTACGGTATATTTCTGTACCATCGTCGATGGTGATCGCCTGCTTCTTAACTGGCCGGCCAATAATATGAGCGTGGCTGCCAAAAGCTCGGACAATTTTATCGGCCTCGGCTTGCTTGACTTGAATAACCGCGCCGAGCTCCTCGTTAAATAACTTCTCAAGCGCGGTGCCGGGCAGATCCTTCAAGTTGAGTTCAAGGCCGCTGCGGCTGGCGAACGCCATTTCTAGTACAGTGGCCAGCAGGCCGCCATCGGAGCGGTCGTGGTAGGCCAAGATGGCACCGGCTCGTTTCAGTTTGGTAAGTTCTGTGAAAAATTGTTTGAGGATAGCCGGCTCGATGTCCGGGACGTCGCCGCCGGGCTGATTGTAAACTTGGGCCAGCGCCGAGCCGCCCAGTCTGGTTTTGCCTTGCCCGAGGTCGATTAGGATTAGTGCCGTGTCTTCTGCTAGATCGAGCTGAGGGGTCAGCGTGCGGTTGGCATTTTGAGCCGGCGCAAAGCCGGTGATGATCAGCGAAACCGGTGAGGTGACGCTCTTGTCTTGCCAGGTGGTGCGCATGCTAAGGGAGTCTTTGCCGACCGGAATTGTCAGGCCAAGCGCCGGCGCGAACTCTTCGCCAATGGCCGTGACGCTGTCAAACAGGTGCTGATCTTCTTGGCCGCTGCCCACGGCGGCCATCCAGTTAGCCGACAATTTAATGTCCGAGAGCTCGCTGATGTCGGCGGCAGCAATGTTGGTGATGGCTTCGCCGACAGCTACGCGGGCCGCGGCCGGCGCGTTGATGACGGCCAGCGGCGTGCGTTCGCCCATGGCCATGGCTTCGCCGGCATTGCTGTCAAAGGCGGTGGCTGTGACCGCCACGTCGCTGACCGGCACTTGCCAGGGGCCGACCATTTGGTCGCGCACACTCAGGCCGCCGACGGTGCGGTCGCCGATGGTGATCAGAAACTTTTTGCTGCCGACGGCTGGCAGGTGCAGCACGCGCTCAACTGCTTCGTCAAGCTTCACGCTAGCTAGGTCCAGTTTGTCCGGAGCGGTTGTCTGCCGCTCAAAAGTCCGGGTCATTTTGGGCGGTTTGCCGAATAATACCTCCATAGGTAGGTCAATCGGCTGGTTTTTAAAGAGTGAATCGTTCAGCACTAATTGTTCTTCCTCGGTCACGGTGCCGACGACAGCGAATGGGCAGCGTTCGCGGGCGCAGATGGCTTTAAAGCGGTCTAAATCAGTCGGCGCGATGCCGAGCACATAGCGTTCCTGAGCTTCGTTGCACCAGATCTCCAGTGGGCTTAGGCCTGGTTCAGCGCTGGGAATATCACGCAGTTCGAAAACAGCGCCGCGATCGGAATCGTGCACCAGCTCCGGCAAGGCATT
>DATCFR010000086.1:0-8618 GCA_036509405.1 Saccharimonadales bacterium (SeqCode) | reverse complement strand
CTGCCAACACAGTGGGCCTACCCCAACGGTTGGGCACCGCTACACTTCATTATCGTCAAGGGTTTGGAACGCTATGGCTATCACCAAGACGCTCGCCGCATCGCCATGAAGTGGCTTAAGACCAATCTGCGCTGGTTTGACGAGCACCACGTCTTCTTAGAAAAATACAACGTTGTCTCGCCCGAAAAACCGCCGGTCAAAGGCTTGTACCCCTCGCAAACCGGCTTCGGTTGGACCAATGCCGTTTTCGAACGTTTCTGCCAGGATTACATCGACCGCGCCGCCTGAAGCGAAGACCTGAACTTTTCATTAAATTCTGTACTTTCGGCTTTACGGCGCTTCATGCCCGGCCTATAATTGAGCTTCCAAAGGAAAGCAATTATGGCGGATTTAGCAGATAAAACCACTCAGAAATTATTGCGTACAATCGTGCGCGAAGAGACGGCGGACATTCGCCAAGGCTTTGCGAACTTGCGAAAGATCATTCAAGAGGAAACTGCCGACATCCGGGCCGATGTTAAGACTATCAAGGCTGTTCAAGGGCAGCATGGCATAGTGCTGCGGGCCATGCGAACAGATGTCACCGGCCTCAAGACAGCCTACCGCAATCAGGCAAAAGAGGTCCACAAACTGGGCGTACTGTTTGAAGATCTCGACTACCGTTTTCAGGCAGCTTCTGAGCTTGACTGAGCCACTGCTATACTATGTACCAACGGGGGCAATTAGCTCAGCTGGCTAGAGCGCGTGATTCACATTCACGAGGCCGGGGGTTCGAGTCCCTCATTGCCCACCATTGCAACTCACAGTAGACTGTATCTAATGGCCAAGTACTATGTCACTACGTCTATTCCGTATGTCAACGGCGATCCGCATATTGGTTTCGCCATGGAACTTTTGTATGCCGACGTACTGGCGCGGCGGGCCCGGCAGCAGGGCGATGAGGTCATTTTTACGACCGGTACCGACGAGCACGGCGGCAAGGTCGCCGAAAAAGCGGCCGAGCAGAAGCTGGAGCCCAAGGCGTATACAGATCAGATCAGCCAGCGCTTCCGCGAGCTGGGCAAATTGCTGAATGTTAGCAGCAACCGGTTCATCCGGACGACTGATCCCGGCCACGAACAGCGCGCCCAGCTAATTTGGAAAACGATAGCTAACGACATCTATAAAGGCAAGTATGTTGGCTGGTACTGCACCGGCGACGAAGCCTTTTTCACTGAGACCGAAGTCAAGGCCAACAACGGCATCTGCCCGGTACACAAACGGCCGTACGAGAAAATAGAAGAGGAAAATTACTTCTTCAAGCTCAGCAAATACACGGCGGCCGTGAACGAAGCGATTACCAAAGATGAGTATCGCATCGTGCCGACCACTAGGCGTAATGAAATTCTCGGTATGCTCAAAAGCGGCTTGGAAGATATTAGTATTTCCCGGCCTAAGGATAAGATCGGCTGGGGTATTCCAGTGCCCAGTGACGCGACCCAGGTGATGTACGTGTGGTTCGAGGCGCTCATGAACTACATTACCGTGCTCGGCTACCCCGAACACGAGGACTTCAAGCAGTACTGGCCGGCCCAGGTTCAGGTTATCGGCAAGGATATTATCCGTTTTCATGCCGGTGTTTGGCCGGCTATGCTAATGAGCCTCAAGTTGCCACTGCCGCATCAGTTGTATGTGCATGGTTTCATCACGGTGGACGGCAAGAAAATGAGTAAAAGCCTCGGTAATGTCATCCATCCGGGCGATATAATCGCCAAATACGGTGTTGATGCCTGTCGCTATTACTTCTTGCGCCATGTGCCGAGTTACGAGGACGGTGACTTTAGCTGGGAGCGATTGGAGGCGGTCTACAACAACGAGTTGGCCAACGAACTGGGCAACGCTGTGCAGCGCACGGTGGTCATGATTCAAAAATATGAAGATGGCGTGGTGGGCGTGACGCCGCCAGCCGAGCACGATATTGCCCAGTATGAGGCGGCTCTGGCCAATTGCCGGTTTGATCGCGCTCTCGACGAGGTCTGGGAGCAAGTTCGCGGGCTCAACCAATACATCGACGAAGAGAAACCCTGGGCTATCGCCAAAGCTGGCGACAAAGACCACCTGCGCAGCGTTTTAGCCTACCAAGTAAGCTCGCTGCTCAACATAGCTGTCTTGCTGGAGCCGTTCCTGCCGGAAACGTCCGCCAAGATCAAAGGTATTTTTGGCGACAAATTGCGCCCGCTGGAAGGCACTCTCTTTCCCAAGCATGACGCCCCAGCTGCCTAAACTGCGCTAAACTGTAGCTATGGAGTTAGTCGACACGCATTGCCACATCCAGTCTTCGGACACCCAAGCGGTGGGCGAAGAGTACACTCAGCAGCTGTGGCGCAAGAACGGCAATCCTAGCGGTGATGATCTGGTGCGGGGTGCTCAGGCGGCCGGTGTGACTCGACTAATTTGCGTGGGCTGTACACTTGAAGACAGCCAACTGGCGATTGATTTTGCCAGTCCGCGGTCAGGCTGCTGGGCCTCAATTGGCATTCATCCGCACGAGGCCAGACACTATGCCGGTGCGGCCAATGCCGACGCGCTGATTGATTTCGCCGCTTTAGCGCACGCTGACAAAGTTGTGGCGGTGGGCGAGTGCGGCCTAGATTTTTACTATGATCATTCGCCCAAGGAGGCCCAGGTAGAAGTACTGCGTTTCCAATTAGAGCTGGCACTTGGTGCGGATTTGCCAGTGATTTTCCATGTGCGTGAGGCGTTTGATGAGTTCTGGCCGATTTTTGACGAATTTAACGGCCACGGCCTACGCGGCGTGCTGCATAGCTATACTGATTCGGCCGTCAACCTAGCTAAAGCCCTGGAGCGCGGATTATATCTGGGCGTGAATGGCATCGCCACCTTTGCGAAAAATCCTGATCAGCTGACCGTTTACCGCGACATTCCGCTGGACAAGCTGCTCTTGGAAACCGATGCGCCCTTCTTGACCCCTCATCCCCATAGAGGTAGTATCAATGAACCCAAGCGTATTGCCACTGTCGCCGAGTTTTTAGCCGGCCTGCGCGGGGAGGAGTTGGAGGAGCTGGCGCGGGCAACTACTGCCAATGCCCGGCAGTTATTCGATATATAGATGTCAAAAAAGTCAATTACTTATCTGGATTACGCGGCTGCCACGCCGGTTGACGAGCAGGTATTGAAAGCCATGCAGCCGTATTTTGCCGAGCAGTTTTACAATCCGGCGGCCACCTATGGCCCGGCACGCGAGGTCCGTCAAGCGCTAACAGCAGCGCGGGCCAGGACGGCGCACTGGCTGGGCGCCCGCCCTAGCGAGATCATCTTCACGGCCGGCGGCACGGAAGCCAATAATCTGGCAATTCATGGCGTCATGCGGCAATTTCCAGGGGCCAACATTGTGGTGAGCTCGATTGAGCACGAATCGGTGCTGCGCCCGGCTCAAGACTATGACTGCCGCGAAGTAGCCGTTCAGCCGGACGGACGAATAGATTTGGAAGATTTGCGCCGGCAAATCGACGACGACACAGTGCTGGTCAGCCTCATGTACGCCAATAATGAGATTGGCACCGTACAACCCATCCGCGAAGCCGCCAAAATTATTGCCGAAAAGCGCCAGCAGCGCGCGTCCGCTCAGCCGCTGTATTTTCATACTGATGCTTGCCAGGCCGCTAATTATCTCGACTTGCACGTCGCCCGACTTGGCATTGACTTGATGACAATTAACGGCGGCAAGCTGTACGGACCGAAACAATCCGGCCTACTGTATGTCAAAGCTGGCCTGCAGCTATTGCCGCTGATCGAAGGTGGCGGCCAGGAGCGAAATATGCGCTCCGGCACTGAAAACGTGGCCGCCATTATTGGTCTGGCGCACGCGCTTGAGCTGGCCCAAACCGGCCGGCACCAGGAAACCAAACGGCTGCAAGCTCTGCAGCAGCAGTTTTTTGAAGAGCTCGAAAAGGCGATTCCGGCCGCCGTTATTAATGGTTCGCGCCGCTACCGGTTGCCAAATAATATTCACATCACCCTTCCGGGTCAGGATAACGAGCGGCTGCTCATCCAGCTCGAAGCAGCTGGTATTCTGGCCGCCGCCGGTTCGGCTTGCAGCGCCGCCAGCACAGAGCCTTCACATGTGCTCGGAGCACTCGGCCTGAGCGACGATGAAGCGCGCGCCAGCGTGCGCTTTACGATGGGACGAACCACCGATGCCGCGGCGATCCAGACTGCCGTTACAACCTTGGCGCGGCTTATTGACAGAACCGTTTGAAAACCCTATGCTGAGATCAGTTTCAATTAAAACAGATAAGGAAAAATTATGGATGACAACACGCCCCCAATTCAACCACCAGTAACACCAGGCAACCCAGCCGACCCTATTGCTCCAACATCTGACGCTCCCGGCGACGCTCCGGCTCCTATGCCAACCGAAGCTCCTGAAGGTGACAGTGTGCCGACCATTCCAGCTCCGGTCTCTGACGATGCTGGTGCCGTCCAACCGCCTGCCGAAACGCCTGAAGCTACTCCAGGCGACTCTGAAGCTCCGCAGGCCTAATTTACTCCTGCCGAAACTGCGATATTTGACCCCAGCTTTTTGCTTTGTTTACAGGGGATTTCTGAGGTATACTTACTGCTGAAGCTTGAGCACTTTCCTAAGCAGGTGTTTTAGTCTTTTACAGTAGAAACCTTACGATATGGTGGGTACACAAACATGACAATCTGGTGGCTGATCCTGATTCTGGCCGCGCTCGGCAGCGCCGGTTTGGCTTTCATCTGGCTGGCCGTCCGGATCGCCAACGCCGGGCCTGCCAAAGCAGTCGACAATCCGACTGAAGCCCTCGAAGATGCCGCCGATCAAGATGTGGAGCACATTTTCAATTCCGATTTCCGCGAGGAGCTGCGCAACCGCGGTCGCCTGCACTTCGAGAAAATCATCGGCGAGAATGCCATGTTCCTGCAGCAGGATTTGCGGCTGACGACCTCGCAGCTCAATGACTACATGAAAACCGAGATCTCCAGCAAGCTGAAGGACGAATTCGACAAATACGAGCAGTCGATCATGGATGCCAAGCAGCTGGCTATCGAGTCGATTCAAAAGACTAACACTGCTATCGACGAACAGCGGCAGCAGCTCGGCGCGCAGCTTCAAAAACAGATGCTCGAAGAAAAACAGCGTATTGTCCAGCACTTTGAAGCCAACATGGCAGATATTATTAACCACTACGTGCTGGCGGCCATCGGCAACCAGATCGATCTGAGCGACCAGTTGGAGTACATCTTGGGTGAAATGGAAGCTAACAAGCAGGCGATTCTAGAGGATATTCAGCATGGCGCCTGAGACCATCAAATTGCCAGTATCGGTGACCAGTCCCGGCGACGTCAACCGCCTACTAAGAGAAGTGGAGGCCATTGATGAGCGCTTTTTGCAGTTACGTCTACGCAAAGCCGGCACCGATGTTAAACTACCCAAAACTAGCCAATTCCTTGAGCAGGCTGTTACCCTGAACGGCCTCAATCTGCTGCAGCCCGCCGACCGCCTACGCTTGCGCCAAATCCTGCAGGCAATCAAGGAGCGCGCGCCTGTGCTGCACATGAGTTTTGGTGCCGATCCGTCGGCCGATTTCATGACCAAGCTGGTAACCTGGCTGCGCCAGGAGATTCATCCGTTCGTGCTGGTTACCACCGGCTTGCAGCCTAACATCGGCGCGGGCTGCGTCATGCGCACCAATAATCATTCGTTCGACTTTTCACTGGCTCGGAATTTTGCCCGTCACCGTGATCTGCTGCTGAACGGTCTGGTATCGCCCGCTCCGGCAGCGGCCCTGTCGCCCCGGCCCGCGGAGGCTGCGGCGTGAGCGCTAACGGCCACTTTGAGCGCCTCGTCCAGGCAGGCAACCCGGTCGGTGAGGTCATTGGCGTCAAGCGCTTCATGGTCCAGGTCCGCGGCTTGCAGCCGTGTGCCGTGCACGCCCTCGTCATGTTCGATGACGGCAGTAAGGGCTTCGTCCATCAGATACAAGACCATCACGTCACGATTTTGCATCTTGGCGCGGAAATGCTGAGCGTCGGTGCCGTGGCCGTTGTGCAGCACCAGGAATTGACCTGCAAGGTTGGTAAAGATTTTGTTGGCCGGGTGGTGTCGGCGACCGGCGAGCCGCTGGATGGCAAAGGACCGATTGCGGCCGATAGCGCCTGGCCGGTTTTCAAGTCCGCACCGCCACTTTATGAGCGTCGCTTGCTCGAAGATCAGCTGGAAAGCGGCGTGACCGCCATTGACGCGCTGTTTCCGGTGGTGCGCGGCCAACGCATGGCCCTGCTTGGCGACGGTAAATCTGGCAAGAGTACGCTGCTCACCCAACTCACGGTTAACCAGAAAAACACCGATCAAGTTGTGGTCTACTGCCTGATTGCCAAGCGGCGCAGCGACGTCGACATGCTGCTGACGCGCCTCAAAGAAAACGGCGGCCTCGAGAAAGCCATCATCGTCGTTTCGACGATGTTCGAGTCGCTTATTATGAGTTACCTGGCGCCGTACGTGGCCTGCTCCATGGCCGAATATCTCTGGCAGCAGTGCGACCAGGACACTATCATCATTTACGACGACCTCACCAGCCACGCGCATGCCCACCGTGAAATAGCCCTGCTGTCCAACGTCAGCCCCGGCCGCGATTCTTACCCCGGTGACATGTTCTACGCCCACTCGTCGCTGCTAGAGCGCGCTGGCCGGCTGGAAAGTAACGGCAAATGCCTAACCGCCTTGCCGGTAGTCCACGCCGCCAACGGCGACATCACGGCCTATCTGCCAACCAACATCATGTCTATCACCGATGGTCAGTGGATACTCGACATGGAGATCTTCCGCTCCGGTGTCCGGCCAGCCATCAGCATGGGCCTGAGCGTGACCCGCGCCGGTGGCGCCGGCCACAACAAGCGCCAAAAAGACCTGGCCTCCAAAGCGCTCAAAGTCTTGGCCGATTACCGTCAAGCCGAGGAGTTTTCGCACTTCGGCTCCGAGCTGGCCTTGGAGGCCAAGCGGGCGCTGACCATCGGCCACCAGCTATTTGAAGTTTTAACCCAAGGTCCCGGGGACGTTTACGCTTTGATGGCCCAGCAGCTCATGCTCGACCTGATTCTCAATGCCGCCGACGGCGAAAACCTCGATATCGACGGCTTGAAACTGCATGCTGCCGAATATGCCGCCAAAATCACCAAAGACGAAGACTACGAGAGCGTCCGAGATCAGCTCAAGGCTGTGTGCTTGATCGAACTCAAGGGCGTTCCCAACGCCAAAGTGGAGAGTGCTCCACCACCTGCGCCAAAAGACGACGACAAAGCCAAGTCAAAAGAAAAGGCCGCTACCGGAGCTAAGACATGAAGCGTCCCAGCGAAATCGCCCGCGAAGAAGCGTCCATGACCACGCTGACCGAGCTGACCAGCGCCTTTGAAGGCATCGCCAGCATGCGTATTGCCCAGGTAAAAAGCCAGGTGCAGCAATCCACCAAGTTTTTCAACGAGCTTTGGCATATCTACTTGCAGCTGCGGGCTGGTACGTCCTTCAGCTTTGGTCGTGATAAGTCGGACACCGATTACATCGACAAGGAGCTGTACATCATCGTCACCGCCGAGGGCGGTTTCAGCGGCGACATCGACGAAAAGCTGGTGCAGCTCATGCTCCAGGATTACGATAAAGACAAGCATGACATTATCGTGATTGGCCACCATGGTGCCGTGCAGCTGGCTCAGCGCGGCATTGGCTACAAGCGCTACTTCAAACTACCTGCCAAAGACCAGAACATTAATGTCGCGCCGATTATTCGCGAAGTCCAGCACTACCGCACAACCAAGCTGTTCTATCAGGAGTACGTGTCGCTGATGGTGCAGGACGTGAAGCGCATCGAGCTTTCCGCCGTCGTTCAGGAGCGCGGTGCCACCAGCCAGAAGCCCGAAGAGGTTATCAGCGAAGACACCTACATCTTTGAGCCCAGCACTTACAGCGTGGCTGCCCACCTGGAACGCTCGATGATGCAGATTGCCGTCAGCCAGTTGATTTTGGAGTCCAAACTGGCGCAGTACGCTTCGCGCTTCCGGGCTATGAGCGCCTCGCACGAACGGGCCGATGATTCGCGTGCCGAGCTGCAGCTCGACTACAACCGTGCCAAGCGCAGCGTCAAAGACGAGCGCCTCAAAGAGAGCATTAACGGCCTGAAAAAAGCCAGGGTAGGGGTCTAAGCTCATGGCTGGCGTGCTTATTTCTGCCAAAGATTTCATCGTCCGGGTGCAATTCGACGATGAGTCTCCCGATGTTAACGAACTGGTGGCCGTCCAGAACGGTTATGGCACCCAGCTGCTGGTGGATCACCTGGAACCGGGCGGCATCGCCTTTTGCCTGAATGTGCGCAGCGACCTGCGGCTGGTCAAAGGCATGGTGGTGCAGCGCACCCATAAGGGCATAGAAATTCCGGTCGGCGAACCAACCATCGGACGGCTCTTTAACGCGCTCGGCGATCCGCTCGACGGGCAGGGCAAACTGGTGGGCGAGGTCAGCTACAAAGACATTCTCAAATTGCCGCCCCGGACCAGTAACTTCACGATCGCCAAGCCAGAAATTCTAGAGACCGGTATCAAGGTTA
>DATCFR010000085.1:0-3041 GCA_036509405.1 Saccharimonadales bacterium (SeqCode) | reverse complement strand
TATCGGGCCGATCCTTCCCGCACAGCTTCGTCCGTGGGCGGCCACGGCATCGGTCTGTCCATTGCCCAGAAGGTCATCGAACAGCACCAGGGTCATATTACGGTTAATAGTGCGCCGGGCCACGGCTCGACGTTTACGCTGCAGTTGCCGCTGGCCTAGTCTTTAAGCTTCAATGCCAATGATTGGGAAGTAATGCGGAAAAATTTCAGTGACTGCTACCGCGCCGACCGACTTCATTAATACGCCCAGCGCTTTTGCTTGTTTGCCGGGCTCGCCGACTCTCGTTACCGTGGCTGGGCACTTCCGGCCGGTTTCTGCCGGCACGTTCGGCTTAAAGCGCGGCCTTACATCTAATTGCCCATCCTCGTCTTGACTGACAGTGAAAGCGCGACGGCTCCAGTGGGGGGGTGTCCAACGTTTTCTTTATAGATGTAAAGTTAGTGAGTAAGAAGCGATGGAAACGACTCCTGGAGTTTAGGCCGCGCTGGTAGGCAGCCAAATTAACACCGGTGATTGTTCGGTCCATAAAGGCCATGCCGTATAGCTGTAACAGAGCCAGCTCGGCGCTTTGCTTAACTCTATCTACTTGCTGCGGTACCTTAGCTTTCGCAGCATAAATGTTACCCACTGTCTCCAATACGCTAACCGTACGCTGCATAGCCATTTCGCCATTGAGTGCAATATTTAGTGGATTGCCACTTCCTAAACCCAGATCTGTCTCATCCTCAGCAGTAAAGCCGACATCCTGAAAAGCTGTCTCGTCGATTGCTCGCGCCATAGCCAGGCCGAGCCGTGCGTAGGGGAGGGTGTTACAAAAATTGTCACCCTGATAGGTATTCACGCTGGCGGCCAGTTTGCCTTTTAAGGCCGTGACGCGAGCCTCGTCTCCAACGAGCGTCTCGAAAAACCTTCCGTAACTCTCAGCTGGCGAGGGCATAATTGTATTATATAATAAGTAATGATATAAAACAAATGTAGCTTTAAGGTTCTCTTAATCTAGGCGGTGCTACAGTCAGGCTCAGTATGTAAATTAAAAGGTCACATAACATGAATGTAATTACTCGCGGCGTGCGCAACGCTTTCAGAAATCAAATCCGAACTTTTTCGATTATCGTTATTCTCGGTTTGAGCATTGGCTTGTCGTTGGCCATGCTGATTGCCCACCAGGCCGTCGGCCAGAAAATCGACAGTGTCAAAAGTTCGGTTGGTAACACCGTGTCGGTTGCACCGGCTGGTGTGCGCGGCTTCGAGGGCGGCGGCAATCCGCTGACTGAGACGCAACTAGCAAAAGTAAAGACGCTGGCGCATGTTACCAGTGTTGACGAAAGCCTCCAGGACCGCCTCACGACCAGCAACACGAACTTGCAGTCGGCCATCAGTGCCGGCTCTCTAGGGCAGCGCTTTAGCCAGAATAGCGGCCAGACCTTCACGCCGCCAGCGGGCGGTTTCGGCGGCCGTGGCGGGGATGGTTCGGTTAGCTTTACCCCACCGGTTACCGTTAACGGCACGACCGCACCGACTGATTTATCTTCGGGGGGAGCCGGCGGGGGAGGCACTTTCACGCTTAAGAGCGGCAGCGTCTTCAGCCCAACCAGTACGGATAATGTGGCGCTAGTCGGCAGCAGTCTGGCTTCCAAGAACAATCTTAAAGTCGGTTCGACGTTTACGGCGTATAGCACCACCATCACGGTTGGTGGTATTTTCGACGCCGGCAACAGCTTTGCCAATAACCAGGTCATTATGCCACTGGCCACTGAGCAGAAACTTTCCAGTCAAACCGGCGACATCACCAGCGCCACCGTGAACGTGGACTCCATCGGCAATGTGAACAGCGTGACCAGCGCCATCCAAAAGACTTTAGGCAGCGCGGCCGATGTGACCAATGCTGCGGCTCAGGCCCAGACCGCTATCGCGCCGCTGCAAAACATTCAAACGATTTCACTGTACAGCCTCATTGGCGCTGTCATCGCCGGCGGAGTCATCATTCTGCTGACCATGATTATGATTGTCCGCGAACGGCGCCGCGAGATCGGCGTACTCAAAGCCATTGGCGCTTCTAACGCCCGGGTGATGTTCCAATTTGTCACCGAAGCGGTTACCTTCACAGTGTCGGGCGCCATCATCGGCATCTTACTTGGCATTGTGGCTGGCAATCCGATCACTAGGTTACTTGTTAATAATAGTTCGAATACTACGGCAGCCGGACCCGGCGGAGGCTTTGCCCAGGCCGCAGGCGGTTTCGCCCGGCGCGGACTGCGCGGTGATCTGTCATCGATCCACGCTTCGGTTGGCTGGAGCATCATACTCTACGGCCTGGCGGCGGCCATCATCATTGCTGTGGCCGGCAGCGCCATCGCATCATTCTTTATCGCTAAAGTGCGACCAGCAGAAGTAATGAGGGCAGAATAATATGTTAAAAGTCACAGATCTTAAGAAAATTTTTCAATCGGGCGATTTGAAGGTCGCAGCCGTGAACGGCGTGTCATTCAGCGTGCCGGAAGGGCAGTTCGCCTCCATCGTCGGCCGCAGCGGCAGCGGCAAAACCACGCTGCTCAGCCTGCTTGGCGGCCTCGACAAGCCAAGCGGCGGCGCCATTGAAATCGACGGCCAAGACATCAGCGGTCTCAGCGACCATGCCTTGATCGGCTACCGCTGCCGCAAGATCGGCTTTGTGTTCCAGGGCTATAATTTGGTGCCGAACTTAACAGCACTTGAGAACGTGCAGCTGCCCATGGAATTCGCTGGTATGCCCAAATCCCAGCGCTCAAAGCGTGCCCAAGAATTGCTCGAACAAGTCGGTCTGACCGGCGACAAGCAAGCCCGCAAGCCTGGCAGACTGTCCGGCGGCGAGCAGCAGCGCGTGGCCATTGCCCGCGCCCTAGCTAACAATCCGAAGCTCATTCTAGCCGACGAACCGACTGGCAACCTCGATTCGCAAACCGGCAAAATGATTTTCGACCTGCTGCACGGCCTGGCCAAAAGCGAGAACACCACCATCATCGTGGTCACGCACGACCTGGCAATCGCTGGTAAAACCGATA
>DATCFR010000084.1:0-16793 GCA_036509405.1 Saccharimonadales bacterium (SeqCode) | reverse complement strand
CGGCAACATTGCCATCGGTGATAATGCCGATGCTACCATAGGCTTGTTAAGTGGCGGCACTATTGGCATCGGTGCAAGCACGGTTACTAACACTAACGGTAGTACCGTCCAACTTGCCTACTCGACGACTGCCTTAAGCAGCACCCAGATCGTGAACATAGGTGGCATCAGTTCGGCTTCCACTACCAGTATTCAAGGCAATACAGTGGGTGTAAACGCGGTCGGTACCTTAAACCTTGGCAACGGTTTCAATAACGCGACGATCAATATTGGTGCCACGAATGCCAATGCCAGCTCGGTTTTCATTGCTACTGGCGGCGGCGTCGCAAGTCAGGAGATAGTTCAGATCGGTTCGACTGCGGACACGGCCAACACGCTGAGTCTGGAAGCCGGTACTGGTGCCTCCGCTCTGCTGATCGGCAATGGTGCGACGGCTCACGGCATCAAGATCGGCACTGGCGCAGCCGTGCAGACGCTTGTTGTCGGCTCTACGAATACGACCAGCTCGACCACCGTTCAGGGTGGGGCTAACGGCACGGCTGGCGGTATTGTTCTGGCTCCGGCTGGCGGCACTACCAACGTTGGCGTGCTTGTCAAGCCAACCAGTACCACGACGGCTGCCTTCCAAGTTCAGAACGCCACCAGCGGTATCAATCTGCTCAATGCCGACACCACTAATATGACCCTGACCGTCACTGCCGGGACCGACACCGCCAGTCTCGGCGCTAACTTAGCTTCCGCCGTGCTGAACACGACTAACTGGAACGGCAGCCCGGACTGGACCTTTGCCGGCGGTGTGGCCAGCCATACTGGTACCGGTACGACCTTCTTGAGTCCGAAAACAGCTTTGACCACGGTTTCGGGCAAACTTTATCAGGTGACCTATACTATCACTAACCCAACCACAGCAGGTACTAGCTTGCTCCTTAAGTTGGGTGCTACGACCATAGCCGGGTATAGTTTCGACGCTAATAACAGCGGCAGCTATAGCTTTACCGATACTGTCATAGCGACGGCGCCCAGCACAAACGCCAACCTCTCGTTCCAGCAAAGTAGCACCTTTACCGGCAGTATTTCGGCGGTGTCCGTTCAATTGCTGACTCAAAATACCGCCCCGGCCCTGGTTGTTAACAATGCTGCTGGCACTGCCGCCAGCTTGGAAGTACGAGCCAGCAATGGCCAGAGCAACCTGTTCGTGGGCGTCGCTGCCGGTGAATCAAATATAGGCGATAATAACAACACCGCCTTCGGCAACTTCGCTTTGCAATTCAACACTACTGGTACCCAGAATACTGCCCTGGGTAATAACGCCTTGCAGTTCAACACAACCGGTACCCAGAATACCGCCTTCGGGGAACAAGCCCTCCAGAACAACGGCACCGGCAACGCTAACATGGGCTTTGGTACTCAGGCTTTGGAAAGCAATACGACCGGCAGCAACAACGTCGGTGTTGGCGTTTCAGCACTATTGGCCAATACCACTGGTATCAACAATGTCGGTATCGGCACCTTTGCTCTGGGCTCCAACACGACAGGTTCTAATAACATTGGTATCGCCGGTCTTGCTCATAACACCACGGGCAATAATAATGTCACGCTTGGCGGCCTCGGCAATAACAACGGCAGCAACAATGTCGGTATCGGTATCTTTAGCCTAGGTGCTTCGAGTGCTACGCTCAGCAATGATACGGCCGTGGGCTACCAGGCCCTCACCTCCGACGTAACCGGCAGCAACAACACGGCTTTGGGTTATCAGGCTAACGTTACGGCCAGCAACCTCCAGAACACTACGGTAATTGGCGCCGGTGCCCAGGTCAGCGCCAGCAATACAGTAGTGCTAGGCAACACCAGCGTAACGTGCGTGATTATTGGAGCATCACACTGTACCGGCGGTGAGAAGCTAGGTGTGTTCGGCAGTATCATAGCGAGTGGCACCATCACTCAGAGTGGCGCACCGGATGTCGCCGAATATATTGATACCTCGTCTGAGGTCACTGCCCAAGACGTCGTTATTGCCGATCCCAATAACACAGAGGCTGTCACTACCAGCTCCGTTCCTTACGACCCCGCAATCGTTGGCATCATCGCTGATGGTACTTCCGGCTTCCAAATCATGAACCCACACTATGGCCACGCATTTAATGCCCTAACAGATACGCTTGACCCATCTGCCAAACCTATGACCGTCGCTGGCCGCGTATTGGTCAAAGTGACCGGCGAGAGCGGCTCGGTTAAACCGGGCGATTACCTGACGACGTCGTCGACGGCGGGCTATGCCATGAAAGCCGATCACGCCGGCCCGACTATCGGCAAAGCGCTGGGCTTCTTTGCCGGCACGAGCGGATCTGATCAGGGTTCGGTATTGGTGCTGGTAACCCCCGGCTACTACGGCGGCCCTGATTCTGTCAGCTACATCCAAAATGGCGGTAATGCTACACTGAACAGCCTTGTTGTCGGTGGCAGCACAGACCTCGCCAATCTAAATGTCTCTGGCAACGCCACTATCAATACTCTGGCAGTAACTGGCTCGGCCACGATAGCTAGTCTGACTGTTTCCGGCAACGCTCAGTTTAACGGCAGCATAACCATTGCTGGTCACATCATCACTGCTGGCGGCCAGCCCCTGCCGCAGATCCAGTCGGCCGCTGGCGCCCAGGCAACGGTATCTGTCAGCGGCACAGACAGTACCGGTACGATTACTATCACTACCGGCAGTAATCCAACTGCCGGCGCTTTGAGCCAGATTCTCTTTAGCAAGATCTATGGCGCGGCGCCGCATGTGGTGCTCAGTCCGTCCAATGATAACGCCGCCGGCTTGCGCTACTACAAGGGTACCGCGACTGCCACTGACTTCATGCTGAACGCTTTGGATGCGCCAGCACCGAACACTACATATAGCTTTGACTACTTCGTAGCCCAGTAGGCCACCCTAGATTCTTGTTGACAGGTAAACAGTAGCGTGATATCATAAGCTTAATTTCGAAAGAAATAAGAGGGTTTCTGCCTGATATGAGGGCAGAGGCCCTTTTTATTTCCTTCGAGAGACTAACTAAGGTAAGGGAGATAACACCATGGCAGGAACTAAAGCTGGCGGCCAAGCCGCTGCCGCAACTAACAAAGCTAAGTACGGCCCGGACTTTTACGCCAAGATCGGCGCCAAGGGCGGTAAGCTCGGCAAGACCGGTGGCTTTTACGCCAACCGCGAGCTCGCTCGGGCAGCCGGCGCCAAGGGTGGCCGCATCAGCCGCCGCACCAAAAAGAGCGCCTAAGTTTAGGCTTCGCGACAATTCAAAATCTCCGCTCTTAAATGGGCGGAGATTTTGATAATCGGTAATTTATAACTATGAGTGAACGCGTACTAATCCCTGATATATATCGCTTAGCCTCGCCTATCGAGCCTGATTTGCATGCGACTTTCGAAGCCTACCTACAAGAACAGGGTGATTTTGAAGCCGAGATTATAAAGAAAGTGCTGCGGCCACTGGGAACGCTGCACGCGATGATTATCAGTCACACTGAGCTTGAACGTATCCATCGTAAGAAGGGTATTGCTGGAGAAGTCGATGAGGCACACCTCGAAGATCTGGCTACCGCAGTCAGAGAGGATCTCGACTACGACATCCAGTATGAAGAACTGGAGCCTACTTCTTGGCCGATTGCCGAGGGTACACCGAAAGCTAAGGATAGCGGCAAGGTTCTGACTATGGCTCAGAGCTCAATAGTTGCTGGCGAGCGAAGCCGTGCCCAACAGACCATACATGACTTCTACGGATTCACTGGGAGGCTTCGGAATGTATGGTTGCCAGATCCTGAGTTCTCGCGCGTACCGATTATAACTTGCAGAAGTCAGGCAGAAGCTGAAGTATACGATCACTTGCTAGTCTTGCTCAGAAGCGACGAAAGCCCGTTGCCGAAAAATATTACTCTGCAGCCACTACGCATTGATGCAGATTTAGCAGAGCGTTAAAGCGGTAGAGCGGTTGCCTGCCGCACGTTTTTAGTGCTGCGGTAAGCCCGGCAAAACCGGCTGGCCGTCACGCGCCAGGTAGTGTGGCAATTAAAGCAACGATAGTGGACGAAATCCCCCTGTTGGAGCGATTTTGCGCCGCAGGCAGGGCAGATGCTGCGCTTGTATAGCCAATCACGATACGTGTCTAAGCAATCTTCGATGTGGTCTTCGTCAATGGTGAGGTCGAACGTGCTGGCCAGCAGGCGGGCTCGCTGCCAAGCGTCGATCTCTAATTTTAATAATTCAAAATCACCCTTGTAACCACGGTGATCTAAGAGCGCGTGGCCAGTCTCGTGCAATAGCGACCAGGTGGCGGCTTGGCCTCGGGCTTTGGCTTTGTAGACGATTTCGCCGGTTTCCGGCGACCAACAGAAGCGCCGGCCGCTTGAAAAACGCAAGGCTGGAAACTGCTTCTGTAAGGTGTTAACGAGCTCGTCCATGGTTATAAACCGCCATGCTGCTGTTTGGCCAGATCGTAGCAGCCGTAAATAACGGCTTCTTCGGCGCGCTGGGCGCCCACGATGGGCGGGATGGGCACTAACGGGATTTCGTACTGCTTGAGCTCGGCGGTCAAGTATTTGCCGTAGTGGTCGAAGTAGGTACCGACGCCGCCGCCGACCACTATCAGATCGGGCTGCACAATGGCAATGTTATTGAAAAAGCCCAGCCCCAGATTGTGAGCGATACTTTTCCAAGCTGTTTCGTCGTTGATCTCGGAGGCCGGCTTGCCGTAACGCTGGTAAATCATCCGGCCGGAAGCAAAGTCTTCCCAATCAGTTAATGTACCCTCGTATGGCAGCACCAGGTGGCCGCCCTCCATGTCCAGAAAGCCGGGGTCGAGCCGCTGGCCGCGCACAACGCCGGTGCCGATGCCAGTACTGATCGTGAAGTAGAGCACGGTTTCGTACTCCTTGTGCAGCATGGCCTCTGATAAACCGGCCAGATTGGCGTCATTTTCAACCGCGAAAGGGCAGCCAAAGATTTTTTCGCAGTCAGCCTGGACTGGCTGGTTGGCCCAGGTGACGTTTGGCGAGCCTAGGCTGACACCGTGCTTGCGGTCAATCCTGCCTGGTATGCCGGCTGCGCCGGCCGTGAACTGCCGTTGTTCGAAGCTGTCAAAGGCACCGCGCAGCCCGGCCAGCTGTTCGTCATAGTCTTTGGCAGTCGGAAATTTGTGTTTTTCGACGATTTCACCCCCGTCGCTCAGTACGGCCACGAGTGTTTTGGTGCCACCGACGTCTATCCCCACGTACATGCTATGAGTGTAGCACAGGGACCTGGTCCATGCTTTCCTCGAAACCATATTCGCGCTCCCGCGCTCGAATGGATTCTATGGAAAGCATAGACCGGGTCACTTTCTTGAGGCTTTACTCAGACGGGTTACTCAGATATAATGAGAGTAATCTTACAGTCAGCAAATTAACTGGTTCTGTTAGTGAAAAACGAAAGTTTGGGCGCTAAACCGCTGTTTGCTGCTGAAGAAATACACTACGAAGGAGGCATGGGAACATGTCAAAAGTATTAACAATGGATGAGCTGCTGGCCGGCAGCGACATCACGGGTTTGATTGCGGGCGAAGTCGTCGAAGGCGTCGTCACAGCAGTCAAGAAGAACGAGGTCTGGATCGATTTGGGCGCCAGAGGCGTCGGAGTCGTGTTGCGCCGCGAGATCGGCTATGGGCAGAATTTAGAAATGGGGCAGAGCGTAACCGTCAGTGTTATTGACCCCGAGCTTGAGGAGGGCCATGCCCTGCTGAGCATGAAGCGGGCCGTTAAGGACCGCGGCTGGGACGAGCTGCAACGTATTCACGAAGCCAACGAAATCGTCGAGGTCACGCCCTACGACGCCAACCGTGGCGGCCTATTGGTCGAGCTGGAAGGCATTCGCGGCTTTTTACCGGTGTCGCAGCTGGCAGCCGGCCACTATCCGCGCGTATCAGGGGCCGATAAGGACGAAATTCTACAGAAATTACATGCCCTGACTAACCAGCAGCTGCGCGTTCGCGTGCTGGACGTTAGCCGCAAGGACAACAAGCTGATTTTCTCTGAAAAAGAAGCCGTCAAAGACGACATGCAGAGCCGTTTTGCTGAACTTAAGGTGGGTGATGAGGTCGAAGGTGTTGTTACCGGTGTAATCGACTTTGGTGCGTTCGTCAACGTCGACGGCATCGAAGGCTTGATTCACATCTCGGAAATCTCCTGGGAGCGGGTCGACAACCCCCGCAACTACGTCAAAGTCGGTGAAGACGTGAAGGCCAAGATTATTGGCATCGACAAGGACCGCCTCAGCCTCAGCCTCAAACAGATGAGCGAAGACCCCTGGTTGGACCAGATCAAAGCCTTTAAGAAGGGCGATGTGGTTGAAGGCAAAGTCACGCGTATCACGCCATTCGGCGCGTTCGTCCAGATCAGCCCCAGCGTTGAAGCACTGGTGCATGTCTCGGAAATGAGCGATGACGAAGCAGTTGACCCCGAGAAACTTTTTCAACTGAACGAAAAGAAGCAGTTCAAAGTGCTCGATATCGACACCGAGAACCGTAAAATCGCTTTGAGCCTCAAAGAGGCTAAAGCCAAAACCACCGCTAAAGCCAAATAGCATGTGTACGTAATATAACCGGCCGCTCAGGCCAGAAAGGAGTCGACATGGCAGAATCAGCAGAAAAGACCACCATCGAAATCGAAGATATGATCACTGTCGGCACCCTGGCTGAGCGGTTGTCGATTCCGGTCTCCCGCCTAATCGGCGAGCTGATGAAGAACGGCGTCATGGCCACGGTCAACGAACGCATCGACTTCGACACGGCTCAGATTATCGTTGAAGAGCTTGGCCTGGATCTGACGCTGGCCAAAATGGCCGCGCCTGAGGCCACCACTAAGCGCGAAAAGCCCGCGGCCAGCGCCAAGGCGGCTGTCCGCCCGCCGGTGGTGGCTGTTATGGGCCATGTGGACCATGGCAAAACCAGCCTGCTGGACGCCATTCGCGGTGCCGACGTCGTCAAGGGCGAGGCCGGCGGCATCACCCAGCACATTTCGGCCTACCAGATCGAGCACAAGGGCCGCATGATCACTTTTCTGGATACGCCGGGCCACGAGGCCTTTGCCGCCATCCGCGAGCATGGCGCTCGCTTAACAGATATAGTTATAATCGTGGTGGCTGCCGATGACGGCATCAAGCCGCAAACCATTGAGGCTATTCGCTTTGCCAAGCAGGCCGGCGTCAAGATTATCGTCGCCATTAACAAGATCGACAAAGAAGGCGCCGACATTAACCGCATCAAACAGCAGCTGTCAGAGCAGGATCTGCTGATTGAAGAGTGGGGCGGCGACACCATCGTTTTGCCAGTTTCGGCCAAAACCAAAGAGGGCATTCCCGAATTATTGAATATGATTTTATTGGTCACGGACGTTGAAGAGCTTAAGGCTGACGTCGACGTGCCAGGTCGCGGCTTGATTATTGAAGCCCATGTTGAACAGGGGCGCGGGCCGGTGGCGCACGCGCTAATCGAGGCCGGCACGCTGAAGCCCGGCCAATTTATCGTGGCTGGCGGCAGCTACGCCAAAATTCGCAACCTGGAGACCACCGAAGGCAAGCCGCTGAAGAGCGCCACGCCGTCAATGCCGGTAGCAATCACCGGCTTTAAGACCTTGCCGGAGTTCGGCGACGAGTTCACGGTGTTGGCAAACGAGAAAGCCGCCCGCGCCGAGGCCGCCCAAACTGCCAGCGACAAGCAGCACGGCGGCGGCCATCTGGACATCGGCAGCTCTGAACTAATTCGCCTGATCAACCGCGATAACGATCTCCAGGAGTTAAACGTCATCATCAAAGCCGATGTGCAAGGCTCACTGACCTCTGTTATCGACAGCCTCAAGGCCATGGACACCGATGAGGTATCGGTGCGTATTGTTGGCTCCGGCGTTGGGCCGATCGGCGAAAACGACCTGCATCTGGCGCACAGCTCGGGAGCCATCGTCTACGGCTTTAACGTCGGCCTGCCGACTAGCAGCAAGCAGCAGGCCGGCCGCGACAAGATTAAAGTTCGCCTCTATAAGATCATCTACGAACTCATAGATGACGTTAAAACCGAACTTTCCACGCTGCTGCGCCCGGAAATCGTCGAAACCGACCTAGGCCGCTTGATTGTCAAAGCCGTTTTCAAGACCACTAAGAGCGAAATTATCTGCGGCGGCGAAGTTACCAAGGGTAAGTTAACGGCGCCGGCTCTGGCGCGCGTGGTGCGCGGCGACGACCAGCTGGCCGAAGTGGAGTTAACGGGCTTGAAGCGTGGCCCAGCCGAGGCCAAAGAGATCGTCGAAGGCGAAATGTGCGGCATGAGCCTCAAGACCGATAAACGTCTCGAGCTACAAGAAGGCGATCGTATCGAGGCCTTCACACGTAAGACCGTACAACGCCAACTCTAGGCTATTTGTCTAAGTTGACTATTTTTCGAAGCTTGCTAATGTATAAATAATGGCCGAATTATCTCATGGCTTCAATACTGACCCGGCAAGCCCCCCTCGTTTGATGCGATTGTCTCCTGATGCGTATGCTGATCTTAAACAGGCAGTGTTCGCAGATGCTCCAGCAGAGGGCTGGCATGCTGCACTCATGGAAGTTCTAGTCTTTGAACCCCATGAGGCCGCTAAAGCAACGGCCGTTGCCAGTCTCCTAAAAGGCTTGCCTAATCCGGCAATGACGCGCCATGGGATTGATCAAAACAGAGTTATTAATTTTGACCTTGTCAAACCATTTGTGCAGCGCATGCAAGATGGTCAGGGAGCTGTAAAGTGGTGTGTGGGGTTCGCTGACGATGGCGCACATAATGGTGAGAGGATCGCCGGTATAAGCCAGAGAATGATAGCATCGGCCAATGAATCATTGGAAGCAGTGGGGTCACCATTACGTTTGCCTAGTCCCGGTTCCCCGAGTATGTAAGCGACCAATTTTGTAGAATAATACCGGAACAGAATGCTACAATAGTTTTATGCTTAAGATAGATAACAGTTTATTACAAGAGGTCGGCCTGGCCGGACTGCCGGACGCTGAGAAAAACAGCCTGCTCAAACACATCTATGAGACGCTTGAGATGCGCGTCGGCATCCGCCTGGCTGATCAGATGAGCAACGAGCAGCTGGACGAATTTGAGCGCTACTTCGAGGCCAAAGATGACGCCGGCGCCTTCAAGTGGCTGGAAACCAACTTTCCGAATTACAAAGAAATCGTGCAGCAAGAGTTCGATAAGCTTAAAGCCGAAGTGGCGCAGTCCGCACCGCAAATTTTGAGCGCCGGACAGGGTCAGGCACCTGCTGCTGTGCAGCCCGCGCCGCAGGCCCCCGTAGGGGTTGCTCCGGCAGCCGCGCCCGCGCCCATGCCGCCCGCCAATCCATTGCCGCCGAGTCCGTTGCCCGCACCGGCAGCTCCGGTCGGAAGTTCGCCAGAGTCAGCACCAGCTTTCGGACCGCAGCCATACGCGCCGCCCGCCCAGCCAGCTCCTCAGGCGTTTGACCCTGCTCCCGCACCGGCACCATACGCACCCGACCCTCAGCAAGTGCCGTATCCTTCGCAGCAACCGCCCGCTGGTCCCGGCGGCCAATAGTCTTAATTGAGGTTATAGCCGGCCAGAAAGGCCTTGGCTGACATTTCCTGTTTGCCGACCGGAATCAACGAATCAATCAGCAGTGAGCCTTGGCCGCAGCACACCTCCAGTTGCTTGTTATCAGTAATAAGCGTGCCCGGCTGGCCGCTGGCCTCACCAACGTGAGCCTGCGTAATGATAACATCGGTCGAGCCAAGTCTGGCGCGGCTGCGCGGCCAGCCGGCATAGGCGCGCACTTCGCGTTCCAGCCTGGTAGCCGGTTTGCTCCAATCGAGCTGGCTGTCATCTTTGTTGATGAGCTGGTCGTAGGTGGCGGCACTGTCATTCTGAGGTCTTGGCTCAGAGGAGCCCTTCAGTATACTCGGTAAATGTTCCAGCACCATGTCGGCGCCGATGGCGGCTAGGCGGTCGGCCAAAGCCTGCTTGGTTTCATCACCTTGCAAAGCGACGGTTTTTTGGGCGTACACCGGGCCGGCGTCCATCTTGCTGACTAGGCGCATCAGCGACACGCCAGTTTCGCGGGCTCCTTCTAGGATGACGCTTTCTAGCGGTGCCGAGCCGCGGTGCAGCGGCAGCAGAGAAGGATGGACGTTAACGATGCCCTGCGGAAACAGATCCAGGACGGCCTGCGGCACAATTTTGCCGTAGGCGATCAGCACGGCGGCTTCGGCACCGAAGGCGGCCAGCTCGTCGCGGGCAGCCTGCAAATCGGTCGGTGCTAACAGGGGTATATTATGCTGTTCGACAATGACTGCGACCTCGAGTCGGCGTGACGAGCGTGATTTGCCGGCCTCGCGCTGCGCCACCACCACGGCTTCGACCTGATAGCCGCTGGCTAGCAGGGCCTGCAGCGTTGACACCGTGCTGTGAACACCGGTCGCCAGGCGCTCATTGCCAAAGAATAGGATCTTTTTTGACGTCTTTTTCATAATCTAGCGGCTCCAATTTGCCGGCTTCGTTGATGCGGAAGAACGCCTCGCTGTTGTCCTTGATGTGGTCGATGAAGACCAGTCCGTCACAGTGGTCGATTTCGTGCTGAAAAATGCGCGCCAAAAAGCCCTCGGCCGTGACACGAAACGGTTTGCCGTTGAGGTTGAGCGCCTTAACGCGGACTTTGGTGTGGCGCGGCACTTTGCCGTAAATATTCGGCACGCTTAGGCAGCCTTCGTAATCTTCGGTGACTTCGCCTTCGAACTTGGTAATTTCCGGGTTAATGAAGGCGGTGAAGGTGTGGTCTGATTTGTCGTCGTGATTGTTGCGCACCACGATAATGCGGTAAAGCTGGTCAATCTGAACCGCGGCCAGTGCCACGCCGACCTCGTGCTCCCGGCTTTGGTCCCAATCAAGGGTAGCATCCTGCATATCGGCCACAACGCGCCTGATTTCTTCCGTCACAATACCGACCCGCTTAGACTTTTGCCTAAGATGCGGATTGGGCAGAGCGATAATATCGTCTTTGGTCATATTCTCGCCCAGTATACCTTATGCGCCTGCCTGCCGAAAGGGTTAATTTGTAATAAAACGAAAAGTTTGTACAATATCGTAAATGAGCAGTAATCCGGAGCAGCAGGTAATCGGTAATAGTGAGGTAGTCGACATCCTCAGGCAATTCGGCCGGCTTTCAGTTTACTTTGACGACCCCATGCCGGTAAATAGGAGTCCGCTTGATATCCAGTACGAGAAAGAACAACACGGTATTGATATATCGGCAATAGGTGCTTTCTTTGCTATGGCAGGGGTACGTTATTACTTATATGAAATTGATATTCAGCGTGAAAGCGCCGAGTACCCCTCTTATGTGCAATATGCGACCGAATGGCGAGACAGAGAAGACATTATAGAAGTTGGCGATGTCGAAACGGTCATTGATCATGTATGCCGAGTAGAGATTTGGCCAGGTGGTGTTACCGCTAAACACTACCAGGTGAATAAACGTAAAACTGCCGAAGATGAAGATTTTCAGCCAGTTTATTCAGATGCAGAACGAAGGCTTATAAATGTGAGGGAGTTATTTGCCGCCCACCGAATATCCGGAAAAGAATTTCGGGCCGAGACAGAAAAAATCGAAGCGGAAATCCGACAGGCTCAAGCAGCTATCGATCAACCATGGGACGTATTTACGTTTGAACACTTTAACTTTTTAATGCCGCGGCTATCATTTCTAGATGCGAGCTACTTGGATTCTTGATTCTATACCTATAAAAGATCCAAGGGGTCCAAATCATAGGACCAGCCGCTCGGCAGGCGGTCAATGATTTTGAGGAGTTCGGCGCGTTGGCGAGCTTTGATGACCAGCTGCCATTGGTATTTGTTCTGCAAACGTTCGTAAAAACTGGGTGCGGGGCCTTCGACCCGGACGTGCGCGCCGCTGGCTTCGATGTCGGCTTGGAGTTTGAGAGCGGCCGTCTCGGCCGATTTGATGCTAGCGCGCCGAACCGTTAATTTTAGCAGGTAGCAGAAGGGCGGGAAGAGGAATTGCCGCCGACTAGCCAGCTCTTGTTCGTAAAAAGTTTGGTAATCGCCGCTGATGGCGGCTTGCAGCACGGGGTGGTCGGGGTGATAGGTCTGGATAATGGCCCGGCCGGCAACGTGGCCGCGGCCGATTCGCCCTAACACCTGGCTGACCAGCTGAAACGTTCGTTCCTGAGCTGAGAAATCCGGCAGGTATAGGCTGGTATCGGCCAGCAGAATGCCAAGTGTGCTTAGGTGGGGTAGATCAAGGCCTTTGGCCAGGAGCTGCGTGCCGACCAAGATATCAACTTCGCCTTCGCGGACGCTTTCATAATGCTGCTCAAAACGCTCGGCCCGGGCGTTGTCAGTATCAAAACGCGCTACCCGGGCCTGCGGGAAAAGGCGCTGAACTTCGTCGACGATGGCCTTGGTGCCAGCCGTTTTGAAAATTACTGAGGCATGACCACAAACCGGACAGCTGCTTGGCACAGTGGTGTGATAGTTACAACTATGGCAGCGCAGCTGGTGGTGATCGCCGTGGTAAGTCAGCGGTACGTCGCAGTGCGGGCAGCTGGCCTGCCAGCCACATTCTTCGCACATTACCAGCCGGGCTGTGCCGCGGCGGTTGAGGTAGAGGAGCGTCTGTTCGCGGCGCCCGAGGGCGCCCTCGACGGCCTTAATAAGTGGCAGACTGAGGTAAGATGAGCGACTGAAAAGATTGTGTTCCTTCCGGTCAACAATAACTATCTCGGTGGCTGGGTGCGCATCGGCCTGGGCCAGTTGAGTAAGCCTAATCATGGGTTTGCTTTTTTGTTTAGCCAGATAATAATCGCTGACCGCTGGGGTGGCCGAGCCTAGTACCAGCGAAGCCCGGACACTTTGCGATAAATAAGCGGCCACCCGGCCAGTTTGGTACTGGGGCGCTTGCTCTTGCTTGTAAGCGGCTTCGTGGGCTTCGTCGAGAACAATCAGCCCGAGCTTAGCTACAGGGGCAAACAGCGCTGAGCGCGGACCCACCACTATAAGCGGTTCTTTAGATTGCAGACAGGTGAGCCACGCTTGCTGTCTTTCGGCCGGCGCCTGCTGCGAGTGCAGCACCGTGACCCGCTCGCCGAAGATCTGCCGGAAACTTTCAGATAATTGAGAGGTTAGACTGATTTCGGGTGTAAGAATAAGTGCTGATTTACCATGTTTGATGGCACGAGAAGCCAGCTCGATGTAGATTCTGGTTTTGCCACTGCCGGTTGTGCCGTGTAGGAGGTAACTGTCGGTTTCGGTCATGGCCTGCAAAGCCATCTGTTGTTCGTTCGTCAACGGAGGCAGGTCGCTTGAGTCGGGCAAGATGAATTTTGGCGGAGAAAACGCGGCAAGTTGCTTGTCGGAAAGCTTAGCTGGTAACAGCTGCTGGGTCATGATTCCTAGGGGGGCAGGGTAATATTCCATCAGCCACTTGGAGAGTTTTAACAGATGAGACGGCACTGGCGGTAGCTCAAAAATGCGGCTCATCGGCTTGGTTTGAAAACGCGGCTGATCAGTTGGTCCGCTAATCACCCCGAGCACAGGCTCGCGCTGGAGTTCGACCTCGACAATGGTGCCGGTAGCTAAGCGCTGCGCGCTGCTATAGGTGAGGGCTTCTTTGCCATGGTAGCGGGCCGACCGCACCCATACGAAATAATAGTACATAACCCCAGTATAAGTCAGAGACTAGCGCGGGTCTCAATCCATTGTGCCGAATTTAATGAAAAATTAATCATTTTCGGTCTTGCCAAAGCCAAAACGGGGGACTATACTACCAAGTAACGTTGTCCTGATGACAATAGAGAACAGAGGAAATTCAAGCGAGGAAGCCAATATGTTAGACGTCTTCATCACATCTCGGGTGCGCCGCAAGATCATCGTGATTTATGCTAAGTATCCTGATTTTAAGACTCACGTACGTGGTCTCGCTAAGCTTATTAAGGAAGACGCCGGCAATATCCAGCGCGAACTCAAGCGGCTCGAGAAAGCCGGTTTCCTAACCAGCGAACGCCAAGGCAACACCAAAGTCTACTCCACTAACAAGCAGTTCATTATCTTCCGCGAACTCCAGTCAATCGTGTTGAAATCACAACGCTCAGCTCAGCAAAAGCGCGTTGCGGGCTAGATTAGAAATTTAGAAAACAGAGGTCGGTGTATTGACTTATTATTAATATTAACTTATAATAGGTAGCAGTTTTATGATTGACTAAAAAGGATTGTTGATGGCTGCTATTCCCGAGACGACCTCGCCCCAAATTCATGAGTTGAGCTCGGATGATGGCTCAGTCGTTCTCCGTTCCGCGCATAGCCCAGGCTATACCACTGTTTTGGAGACCTGGGAACAATGGCCTGACGACATGAGCCTAGAGAACGCGGTCGAACAACTGGCGGCGGATCCGCTTCCCGACATAGATTCGCCTCTTCTTATCGGCACTCCTCCGGAGCGTCAAGTCTGGCTAAATTTCGTTACTCCGCATAGTGCTGGCAAACAACTAGTAAGCTAGTTCCCCTACCAGGGCATACTGGACGGTCTAGGGTATGCCTTTGAGAGAGATATCAATATAGACGACGGTCAAAGGATCGCTTACTCCCGATATGCGTACCCCTCTCCTGAACGGCTCAATGACTTTATGGCCATGGTGTTTGGCGATGAAGGAGTAACCTTCCAGAACTATCAGGGTAACAGACATACCGCGGAAGAATTCATTGAAGTCTTCACAAGAGAAGGCAAAGTTATTATTGCCAACGAACAGCCGTATCAGGCTCATGACGTATCCGACCACGTCATGGGTTGGATAGGGATTCCCCCAGCATTAACTCTGCCCCTGAGAGAGGGTTTAACTGGACACCTTGATAAGCTAAATACCGTATCAAGTTCTGACAGTCCGAATCTAGTTTCACGCTTGATGGTCAAGGCTGCCATGCAAACCTGTGAGGAGCTAACCCCCAAACTTATGCGTCTAGTTGGCCAGTCTAAAGATTTGAACGCATCTTTACGCAAAGAGGCTGCGTTGCAAATTATTGATTTAGCAGAGTTGTTCCTTGCTCCCGAGTTGACGTATTTCCCTCTTGCAGTACGAGGGAAGTCAGTCCCCGCGTTGTCTGACTCTGGAGTTCCCAGAGACATAGCCGAGATAATCTTGAACCGGTACGAGCGAGCCGATGAAGCCGGCCGTGAGATGGCCGCGGCTTAAGTTGCGCTTGCAAAAATAACCCCTGTTCTGTACAATAACCAGGCTATGATACAAGTTACCCGCAAAGACGGTAAGGAATCAACCGAGAACTTACTGCGCCGCTTTAACCGTAAGGTGCAGCAGTCCGGTGCGATTGCCGCTGCCAAGCAGAATCAGTTTTTTCAGAAGCCCACGAACAAGCCGGAACGTCGCCGCAAGGCCATTATCCGCCAGGAGCGAAAGGCTTTGAAGCTCAAAAAAGTCAAACTCGGTCTAAAATAACCTCTCATGTTAGAAGCTAAAATCGAGCAAGACCTTAAGGCTGCGCTGTTGGCCGGTGATAGCCAGCGCGTCAGCACTTTGCGCGGCCTCAAGGCCGTGCTTTTGAATGTTAAGGTCGCCACCGGCAAGCGTGAAGCTGGCCTGAGTGACGACGAAGTACTGCCGCAGCTTGCCAAACAAGCCAAACAGCGCCAGGAAAGCGCCGATATGTACGTCCAAGGCGGCGATCAGACCCGGGCCGACGCCGAACTGGCCGAGAAGGCCATCATTGATGCTTACTTGCCGGCCCAACTCAGCGAGGCGGAAATCATTAAGCTGATTGACGAAGTTATTACTCAAACCAATGCAAGTGGGCCACAAGCCATGGGCCAGGTTATTGGCCAGGTCAAAGCTAAGGCCGGCGCCACGGCCGACGGCGGCCTCATCGCCCGGCTGGTCAAGGAGAAGCTAGCATGATTTTACTGATGGGCATTGCCGGTTCGGGTAAGGGCACCCAGGGCAAAATGCTGGCCGACGCCCGCGGCTTCCACCTTATATCCATGGGCGACGTGCTGCGCATGTATGTGACTGGCAAGCAGCGCGAACGCATGCTGGCCGGCGAGCTACTCGACGACCAAGAGATTATTAGCATTGTCGACCAGGTGCTGTCCTCACTGGCCGATGACGATGAAGTACTGCTCGACGGCTTTCCGCGCACCATACCTCAGGCCGAGTGGCTGCTCCAGCAAGCCAAGACCGGCCGTTTTCAGCTGCAGCTGGCCTTTCACCTGGTGGCCTCGCGCGAAGCGGTTAAGCAGCGCCTCATGAAGCGTGGCCGTATCGACGACAAAGAAGCCGCCATTGAGGCGCGCTTCGACGAATATGAACGCTCCACCGCGCCGCTACTGGCCTGGCTGGATAAGAACGGCGTCGAAGTCGCCAATATTGATGCCGAGCGCCCGGTTGAAGCCGTCAATGACGACTTAGTCAAACACCTAACCACGGACTAAACTATATGGTAACGCGCGTTAAGACCGCCAGCGAGATCAAAGCCATGCGGGAGAGCGGCCGCATGCTTGCCACCGTGCTTCAGCTGCTCAAAGGGCGGGTAGAGCCGGGCATCTCGACTAAGGAGCTGGCCGAGCTGGCCGCTGACGAACTCAAGCGCCTGGGCGGGCAGCCAGCATTTCTGGGCTACCAGGGCTTTCCCGATGTTTTATGCGTATCAATCAATGACGAAGTGGTGCACGGCATCCCCAAGGCCAGCAAAATCATTGCCGGCGGCGAT
>DATCFR010000083.1:0-7066 GCA_036509405.1 Saccharimonadales bacterium (SeqCode) | reverse complement strand
ACACCGCCGCCAAGGAGTTAGATACATTAAAACTACCAGGCAGCTGGCAGGAAATATCATAGTGCTGGCCCTTGTGATTCACCTTGTACTGCACGCCAGTCGGCGACATTTTGACATTTTCAGCCCGTATATCGCCCTTCTCAACGCCGTAGAGCAGAGGATTTTTAATGTCGCCGGCAAACAGCGCGGCGCTCGGGTCTTCGGCGTTAATTACCCCTGTTTGCAGACCCTTGCGATTAGCATTTGCCAGCTTAAATAGCTTGCGTTTAGCATCACGGTAGCGCTCAAATGTCTTGTGATAATCCAGATGCTCATGCGTCACGTTGGTCATGACTGCCACCGAATATGGCACGCCCCACACCCGGTTCTGCGCCAGCCCCTGGCTGGTCGTCTCCAGCACCAGCCACTCCACGCCCTGCCCGCGCATCCATTTAAGGCGCTTCATCAGCTCCGGCACGGTGACGTTGGTCATGTGGTGCACCTGCGGCTGAATATTTGCGCCGACGCCATACCCTACGGTGCTCATCAGTCCCACCTTATACCCTGCTTCGTGGAGCATGCGGTGAATTAAAAACGAAGTTGTCGTCTTGCCGTTCGTTCCTGTCACCCCGATAACTTTCATACCGCGGGAGGGAAAGCCGTTCACCGTATTCAGCAG
The DNA here is from genome assembly GCA_036509405.1 of Saccharimonadales bacterium (SeqCode). Lineage (GTDB taxonomy): Bacteria > Patescibacteriota > Saccharimonadia > Saccharimonadales > UBA4665 > DATCFR01. Next base: position 6,408 of record DATCFR010000083.1, on the reverse strand, counting down.
CACCGCTTCGGCCAAATGGCCATACGGCTCAACCGCTGGGAATAATCCCGCCGGAATCACCTTCTTCACGAGCGATCGGAAACTCATGCTCTCCAGTATAAACGAAAGGGTGTCGGCGGAATGCCGTTCTGGCTACTCAGTCGTTTCGATATCTTCATCGGTAGGGGCAGCTGGTCGCTTCTCACTCTGCGATTGCTTAGGGTTCTCAAACTGCCAAAGTCCGGCCGGCGTCATCCATATGGATGTGAGGTCAACCATGTCGCGCATGCCAAGACGGCCAAGCTCTCGGGCCCGGGCCGCCTGCTCCTTACTCAGTTCAACCCCGCTTTGGGCATAGCCGAGCGCCTTATCACCCTGTTCTGCAACTTTTCTGGCTGTGGCCCGGCCAGCCGCAGGCGCGGCGGCGCCGCCCACCATCCGGCGTCGGTTATGGTAGACTTCGTTTTCAGTTTGAGCGTCGATAATGCTGCCGATGGTATTAGTGCGGCCATGTTGGTACAAAGCTTCCCTAAGGTCTCCGCTCAACTTATTGATGTGCCGCACGTTGCGGCTGCGCGGTTTAAAATGGCTGACTCCACCTTCACGCGGAGGCAAGCTATTCACACGGTAAGCCTTGCCTTTGGTATCGACAAAGAACTGGCCGTGCGTCCGCAGTTCTGCTCTGCCAGCAGCATTAATTGCAAATCGGCCAGTCGCGGCCAGTCGCTCATGGTGCATAGCGTTCATCATGCGTTTAGCTTCGCCGACAGAGAATTCATTGTCATAACTGAGCAGGTCATCTTCACTGACGCCAGCGTGACGAGCCAGCGTTTTCTCGCGACGCTTCAGCGCTTCTGCGCGTTCCTTGTACTCTTCCTTTGCCTCGACGACCGCAGCTTGCTTAAACTCCGCGTTTTTACCCCTGAAATGTCGCCGGTTAGCGCGACCGGCACTCAGCCGAGCATACTCGTGGCGGGCAGCTTCAGCTTCCTCCGTTAAATCAGCCAGGCCTTGACGTCGATTGGCAGCCCGGGCGGCCTCCTCGGCTGCGGACAGCGGGCGTCGGCGCGATTCGGCTTCTTTGCTGAGATTTCTGCCACGCTCTTGCGCCGCGCCCGGCCGGCTACGCGAAATGGGTGATAAACTGAGCCCGCCGTTGCCAAATCTTGGGGTGTCCTCCCGGCTGTCCCCGTTTCCCATCGCTGCTTCGGCATTAACATCATTGGCCTCCGAGTGACTGGGACGAGATACGCGCACAGGCAATGAAGTTACAACTGCGTCGTCCGGTTCATCAAAAACTTCGGTATCTGAAACATTCGGGGCATCATCAACGACTTCTCCGTTGACCTCTTCCCAGGGATCCAACACAGCCATATCCGTACCAGGTGTTGCCGGTGTTTCAGAGGTAGGCTGTTCAATAGTTGTGCTCATAGAATTTTTTGCTTAACAGATGTTATAGTAGCAAAATACTTACGTTTTGTCAACCCTTATCTACATCTTTCGAAGTGCTTGGCAATTATTCGGTCCGTCCGCATGCTATGCTGAGGCTATGAAAATTCTGGGCATCGAAACCAGTTGCGATGAAACGGCCGCCTCAGTGGTAGAAAACGGTGAAAAACTGCTCAGCAGCGTTGTCGCCTCAAGCATGGATCTGCATGTGCAGTATGGCGGCGTGGTGCCGGAAATCGCCGCTCGCAGCCATATTGAGGCCATCATGCCGGTAACGCAGCAAGCTCTCGACGACGCTGACTGCGGTTGGCAGGATATTGACGCCATTGCGGTGACCCAGGGTCCGGGCCTGGGCGGCAGCCTGCTGATCGGCGTTATGACGGCGCGCACCTTGGCAATCGCCAAAAACAAGCCACTCTACGCCATCAACCACGTCGAAGCGCATGTCTACGCCAACTTCTTAACCGGCACTTCCCTGCCTGGTTACCAGCTGCGTAAGAAACAGCCGGAATTTCCGATGCTGGCCATTATCGTCTCCGGCGGCCACAGCCAGCTGGTGCTGTTCCACGATCACTTTGATTACGTCGTGCTCGGCCAAACCCAAGATGACGCCATTGGCGAGGCCTTCGATAAAGTCGCTAAGATGCTTGGCCTGCCCTACCCAGGCGGCCCCTCTATCGCCCAAGCAGCTCTCAAGGGCGATGCCCGAGCCTTTACGCTGCCCAAAGCCAAGATGAACAAGTATGATTTCAGCTTCTCTGGCCTCAAAACGGCCGTTTTGCGGCTAGCACAAGCGCAAATCGGGGAATCTTACGATTTTCCCTCCACAAAGCTGCCAGAGCGCCTCTCCGAGGCTCAGAAGACCAATATCGCGGCCAGCTTCCAGCGCGTAGCCATCGAAACCATCGTTGGCAAGGCCAAATTGGCTTGCGATGAATTCGCGCCCCGGAGCGTGGTGATTGCCGGCGGCGTAGCCGCCAGCCAGGAGTTACGGCGCCAACTCTCAGCCGCGCTCCCCTTGCCTATCGAGTATCCCGATCCCAAACTCTGCACAGACAATGCCGCCATGGTGGCCACACTTGGCTGCTTTAAGGCCCCGCGCGGGCAGCCAGCCGCTGATCCCTACACCTTAGAAATCGAGCCGAACCTCTCGATGTGACCAATCCCGAGATGGTATGATGGTGCCATGAAGCTACCTAAGGTGTATGAGGCCAGCCAGTACGAGAGCGACATCTATACCTTATGGGAGAAGAGCAGGGTGTTTGTGGCTGATCCGCAGAGCTCCAAGGAGCACTATTCGATCAGTATGCCGCCGCCGAATGAGACGGGTACGCTGCATGTCGGGCACGCGCTGTTTGTAACGCTGCAGGATATTTTGGCCCGCCATGCCCGGCAACAGGGGAAGGACGTGCTCTGGCTGCCCGGCACGGACCACGCCGCCCTTGCCACTAACGCCATCATGGAGCGCACGCTGGCCGAACAGGGAACCGACAAACACGCCATTGGCCGCGACGAATTCCTGAAGCGGACCGTTGCATTTGTGAGCGGCAGCCGCGCGACCATCAATACGCAGATCCGGGCCATGGGCGCAAGCGTGGATTGGACGCGGGCCCGCTACACCCTTGATGATGCGCTTAATCGAAGCGTCAATGAGGTGTTCGTCAAAATGTACAATGACGGCCTGATTTACAGGGGTCACCGCATTGTTAACTGGGATCCGAAGCTGGAAACCAATGTCTCAGACGACGAGGTTGTGCACCAGACGGAGCAGGGCAAATTCTACACCTTGCAGTACGGACCGTTTCAGATCGGTACGGCCCGGCCAGAGACCAAATTCGGCGACAAATACGTCGTGATGCACCCCGATGATGAGCGCTACGCCAAGTACAAGCATGGTGATATCTTTGAGGCGGAATGGATCAACGGCAAGGTGTTGGCTACCATTATCAAAGATGAGGCAGTTGATCCGAAATTCGGTACCGGCGTGATGACCATCACGCCGTGGCACGACCATACGGACTTTGAAATTGCCGAGCGACATAATCTAGAAAAACAACAGATTATCTCCTTTCACGGGAAACTGCTGCCCATCGCCGGCGAATTCGCCGGCATGCCAATCGCGGAGGCACGGCCAAAGATCGTCGAAAAGCTCGCCCAAAAAGGGCTACTGGTTAAAGTGGATGAAAACTACACCCACAACCTGGCGCTTAATGACCGCGGCAAAGGGTTGATTGAACCACAGATTCGTCTGCAATGGTTCGTCGACGTCAATAAGCCAGCGGTGGAGTGGAAAGGGAAGCGCCGTAGCCTAAAAGAGGTCATGCAGGCTGTTATACGCGAAGGCGACATTAAAATTACGCCGGCACGCTTCGAGAAAATATACTTCCACTGGATCGACAACTTGCGCGACTGGTGCATCAGCCGGCAGATCTGGTGGGGACACCGGATCCCGGTTTGGTATCGCAGTGATCTTGATGGGCGACAGGAAACGTATGTAGGCGTCCAGCCGCCGACCGATCATAGCGAGGGCTGGCACGAGTGGGACCAGGATCCTGACACTCTCGATACCTGGTTCAGCTCGGCGATGTGGACTTGGAGCACCTTGATTGACCCAGCGCTGGCGGGGGATTATTCATTATCGCTTGAAGATTTGTTGGCCAAAAGCCGTGACTTCCAAACCTATCATCCGACCTCTGTTATGGAGACTGGTTGGGACCTCATCTTTTTCTGGGTGGCGCGCATGATTCTGGCCACCACCTACGCGACCGGCCAGATACCATTCAAACAGGTATATCTGCACGGACTAGTGCGGACCGAAACCGGTAAGAAAATGAGCAAGAGCAGTCCGGAAACCATCATCGATCCTATGGAAGTCATCCCGGAATACGGCACCGACGCCCTGCGGTTCGCACTTATCCAAGGCATGAGCGCCGGCAACGATCAACGGCTGGGCCGCAGCAAAATCGTGGCCAACCGGAACTTCGCTAACAAGCTCTGGAATATCGCCCGCTACATTGAGGGTCTGGTGGGCGACGAACCTGAACGAGACAAGCCAGAGCCCATTACCACAGCGGATCACTGGATATTAGACAAAATGCGAACATCGCAAGCCACAATTGGGAGGGATTTGGATGCTTTTCGCTTTAGCGAAGCCTATGAAACCCTATACCACTTCATATGGGATGATCTGGCCGATTGGTACATCGAGGCCAGCAAGGCCGAGCCCAATAAGCCGCTGCTGGCGTACTTGCTAGAGAACATTCTCATCCTCATTCATCCGTTCGCACCGTTCGTAACCGAAACCATTTGGCAAACGCTGGCCTGGGAGCAAGATTCGCTGCTGGCTGCCCGCCAGCTGCAACAGATCGCGGATAGCGATCGCCGAAAGGCCGCCGCTTTTACCGAAATCCAAGGTGTTATCAAAGAGGTGCGCTTCATCACCAAGGCATTAAACGTTAAGGGCGCAACTCTCTACTTTATTGACGCGGACTTGCTGCGTGAAAATGCCGCTCTGATCCGGCAGCTCGCCCAGCTGCAGGCCGTCACTGAGGTCCGCGAGGGCAGGGGGCTGTATTTGACCAGTACCAAGTACCGGGCCTGGCTCGATATTGACGATCAAAAGGCCCAGTCGTATCTCCGTGAGCTCCAAGGTAGGCAAGGACAGCAAATAGCGCTTATCAAGCAACTCAAAGGCCGTCTAGACAATGCCAGCTACATTAAAAACGCACCGTCGGAAGTCGTCGAGCAAACCAAGAGCCAGCTCCAGGAAGCTGAGGCGCTTCTGACGTCGCTGCAGGCGGAAAGCCAGCGCTTTACCATAATACCAACGACGACGCCTCCAACAGACTAATCGGCTGGTTCAAGGGCCACGCGGGCGCGGTCAGCCGAATCTTCGGGACGCGAGTCGTCAAACCAGAGTACTTTCCAGCCCAGTTTCTCAGCGGCCATCAGGTTAACACGCGAATCGTCAATCAGCAGAATCTCCCCGGGCGGTACGCCAGCCCGTTCTTGGGCGATTTCGTACATTTTAGCTTCGGGTTTTATGGCTGCTATCTCTGAGGAGTCGATAATGGTGTCGTAGTTCACTGCGGGCAGCTGTTTGGCGCGGCTCATGGCGCTCAGAAAGCCAGGCATGATGTTAGTGAGCAGGCCAAGCTTGTAGTGTTCGCTGGCCCAAGTAAGCAGCTCTTGCATCTGAGGAATCGGTTCGACTGTTCCCAGATAATAGTCTTGCCATTTGACACTGGCGAGGCCCAGGCGCTCGGCCAGTTTGACGTTGAAATCATCGAGAGTCATGGTGCCCCGGCAAACGTCGTCGTTGTAGTGCCAGAAAGCTGTTTCGACGACATCCGGCGGCACGCCGGCGTCATGTGCTAGCTTGGTAAAGGCCGCTTGATAGAAGTGGATTAGGCAGCCATTAACATCGAAGTAAATGAAACTGGCACCGCTTTTGGTCCTCTTCAGCTGCCGGGTGTCGCGTGCGGGACCGGTTTGGCCGACTAATTCATCGAGGTTTTGGCCGAGAGCGGCTGCGATGGCCTGAATTGTGAAAATCGACGGAGCCTTGATGGCACCGCGCTCAATTTTGGTTAGCGTCGAGAAGCTGAGGTTGGCCTTTTGACAGAGTTGCTGCTGGGTCAGGCCAGCTTTCTGGCGGGCAGCCTGCAATTTTTGGCCCAAAGTCTTCTCATCCATAGCCTGATAATACCAGTCAACAGCCGGTATTCCAAGCGTAGAGCTGATACTAAACGGCTATTTTAGATATTCAGCACGAACGCTAAAATCGTGTAGAAAAAGGCACTGACCAGTATGAAGATAGCGCCTATAGCCAGTGTCACATATTGGGTATTGCCGTAGCCCACCCGCCGACCGACCCGGCTGTACGCGAAAGCGGCCACGCCGGCTCCGAAAAAGACCGAATAGAGGAAGTCCATACCTGTATTCTACTCTAAAATGCTAATTTTTTGGCCATAGTTGTCA
>DATCFR010000082.1:0-5858 GCA_036509405.1 Saccharimonadales bacterium (SeqCode) | reverse complement strand
GATTGCTCGGCCGCGGCGAACTGCTTGGTTTTGGTGAATGGAAAATACGGATAGTAGAAGCCATGGCCGGTACGGATAAGTTCCTGATCCACGTTAGTGCCGTTCGGCAGATAGACGTAGCGCAGCAAGCGCCCATAACGGTCGCGGTCGGTGCTGAGCGAATCGGACACCAGGCGAACCCGGCTATGGCCGATTGTGCTCTTGGTGAAGGCCGCCGCGGCCGGTCCGTAGCACTGCACTGGCGTGTTGGGTTTATGCGTCTCCGGCGTGTCGACGCCGATGAAGCGAATTTTCTCAGTGTGGCCATTCATGTTGACGATAATGGTATCGCCGTCAATGAAGCGGTTGACGCTATAGAGACCGGGTTGGTGCTTCTTGAGTACGTCGTTCAAGTGGCCAAACGCGATAATGACCGCCCCAAGGGCCAGTGCCAGTATCAATAATAGTCTGCGGTTGGTGAGGTGGATTCGGGACATGCTACATATGTAGTAGCTTGGTCACCTCCGCGGGGTCAAGTTTCGTACGGTCAATTTTAATAACTTTTTCATCTTCGGTCGGCGGTTCCAGCTTGCTGGCGATGGCGTCGAACTGCGGCTCAGTCATAGCGACCTTGTAGCCGTTACGGCTGTCAATTTTGTTGACGACTCGCCGCTTGGCCTCCTCTGCCGACGTGGTGATCCAGATTAGAACCGTTTCGGCGCCTTGGCGGTCGGCAATGTCGCGCAATTTCTGGCGGTCAGCCCGAAAGTTGAAATTGGTGTCAAACACCACGCTGTGGCCTGAAGCCAGCAGCTTCTCGGCTTGTGCATTGAGATAGTCGTAGAGCTTGAGGCTTTCGGCCTGCGAATGCGTGGCCTGGCCGAAGAGCTTGTGGCGTTCGACGTCGGCCCACAAGTGCGCGGCGCCGGTGCGGGCGGCAATTAGTTTGGAAATGGTCGTTTTGCCCGCCCCGGGGTAGCCGATAAACAGATATAATTTCGGTTTGCCCATCGCCTAGTATTGTAGCAAACAGTTTAGAAGTCGATGCCCTTATTAGCCAAGAATTTGTCGTCAAAGTGATGCTTGAGCTTGTGCATATCAGTGGCGATGTCGACCTTGCCGAGCAGCTCAGCCGGAAAGTCGCGGCCGGTGAGGCAGAGACTGGTCTGCGGCGCCCGGCCAGTGATCAGTTTCTCCAGCTGCTTTTTAGTCACTAAACCCTCATGCACAGCATTGCTGATTTCATCGCAGATCACCAGATCGTACTTGCCGCCGGCAGCTACTTTTAAGGCTTCGGCGTAGGTAGCGGCGGCGGCTTGCTGATGCTGTTTTTCGCTAATGTGCTGTTCGCTCAGTTCGCCGGCTTTGTAGAAGCCTTTGCCGCCTTTATAGAGGTACAGCTGGTCTTTGAACAGCGGTTGAATGTCGCGGATAAATACATGCTCGCCGACGCCCCAATATTTAATAAATTGGATAAAGGCTACTCGCCAGCGGTTGCCGAGCGCGCGCGTCAGTAGGCCGAGCGCGGCTGTGGTCTTGCCCTTGCCTTCGCCGGTGTACACGATCACGACCGAGTCTTTGGTCTTATAATCTTCGAACGCCATGCTACGTAGTATAACTAAGTTAGCTGGTGGGCTTTGAGAGCGGCGTCAATGCGCGGCCGGTCGAAGCCGATAATGATGTCGCCGCCGATGTCGAGCACCGGTATGCCGCGCTGCTCGGATTTTTCGACGGCTTCTAGGCCGGCAGCTGGATCCTTCTCAACATCTTTGTCGGTATATTTGACACCGAGCTTGTCGAAGTAGTCCTTGGCGGCGTGGCAAAAGGCGCACCAGGTGGCGCTGTACACAATAACTTGCGAGTCGTTACTCATGCTTCAATTATATCACTATACTTTGTAAAGTATCAAATTGTATCTGCAAGCTTGCGGATGATTACTAACGTGTAGCGCGTAATTCACGAGCCTTTTGATGCAGAGCTTTTTGATCCTCGTATGCTTGGTGCAGTGAATAGTTGATAACACGCTCAGCAGCTCGTGATGGTTTCGGAGAGGCTACGTCGCTTAAACTTACTTTTTTGCGTGGTATTAGCGACGTAATCCTGTATTTCATCTTGTACTTCATAATTCTCCTACGATAATACACTACCTAATTCATCTGCAGTTAAAAATTTGGGTAAAACCTCGAAAAGATTATCGACGTCTTCCATCCTACTCCCAATTTTATTCCGCCGGTCCTTAATAACTAAGCTAATTGTAACATTTTTGTGATCTTTGTGCAAAATACGCAGATTTTCTTGGAGGCTTAAGTAAGTATCTATGAATCCATGCTTATCAATTGCTCTATGCTCAACAAATTCACGATCTTGTGTAAATCGCCATGCATGAATCGGATCTTGATGGATGTAGTAGATCTTAACGGCGTAGTTATGGTCAATGGCTCTTTGTAAGTTTTGTATTGCCTTTCCATGGCCAAAAGTGCCGTCAAACACGAAGTCGAAACAGTGCTTTGTTACCTCGTCGTAAATTCTCTCAAGAATTATTGTGGCTCCTGCCCTAAATTTGTCGGCCATTTGAGGCTTGTAGCCCTCAATATGAGTGGCGATTTCATCCATATCGATTCGCACAGGCTTGATCTGGAGGTTCTTGATTAGCTCTACTGTAAATTCTGTTTTACCTGCGCCTGGCAAACCCGCAGTAAAAATACCCGAGGGGGCAGGACTTTTTTGGAAATCTGTCAGCCGAACAAATTCTCTAGCTATGCGCTTCTTGTTTATCCTTGCCCAAGCATCTATATCCACGTGGCAATTATATCAAAAGCGCCTACCTTTATGAGTTATGTGAAGCGCTTGCGTGATATTGCTCACATCTGTTATAGTAGAGAGGAATGAAGAAGACGATAGCGCCCAGTCAGACGCCCTCGCCTACCAGTGGAGAAAAACGACCGACACCTGGGATGGGACGGAATGAAGCTGCCCGCAGCGATTTTTTTGCGGCTGCACTGACTATGAGTTGGCAGCTGGCTATCGTGGTGCTGGTGCCGATTATCGGCGGTTTTAAACTGGATCAGAAGCTGAATACCTCGCCCTGGCTCGTCATTGTGGGTTTTGTCATAGCCATGGCCGGCACCGGTCTGGTAATGTGGCAGGCGATGCAGACAGCTAACCGAATGGCGGCCCAAGGGAGTAGCAAATGATCGCCCAGTTTATGGCTGATAGCGGCCCGTCGATTCATGTCGCGCCGGCCCATGACTTTACGCTCGGTGGCCTCTCGGTCACTAACTCTATACTCTATGGCTGGATTGTTTCACTCTGTTTGGTGGTGGGTCTAGTTTATCTGGCGCGCAGAGCGTCGATTCACCCAAAGGGCGGCGTGGTGCAGTACTTTGAAGCTGGCGTGGACTTTGTAACTAATCTGGTCGAGGGTGCTTTTAATGAGCAAGCCGTCGGCCGCAAATATGTGCCGTTTTTCGTGACACTGTTCTTTTTCGTGCTGCTGAATAACTGGGCCGGTCTGCTGCCCTTTGTTGGTGAAGGCGTACAGCTCCACGGCCATCCGTTCCTGCGGCCGATGACCGGTGATCTGAATGCTACTTTGGCAATCGGTCTGGTGACCATGATCGTGGTGTATATTGCCTCAATTCGAGAGGTCGGCGGCTTCGGCAAATATGTCCGACACTTTTTTATCGGCAGTCCGCTCAATCCGCTGTATTTGACGATCGGCCTGATTGAAATGTTGACGGACCTAACGCGTGTGCTCAGCCTGAGTCTTCGATTGTTCTTAAACGTCACCATCGGCGAAATCGTCATTGCCGTGTTCGCCTACCTGGGTCATATTGGTGCGCCACTCACGGCGCTGCCTTTCACCCTATTAGAGCTTGGTGTTGGCGCGCTGCAGGCCTATATCTTTGTTATCCTGAGCGTTAACTACCTGGCCATCAGCGTGAACAGCGCCCAGGCGCATGACGACTTGACCGATGATGATACACCTGAAACAATAAAAGCAACGCCGAGTAAGGCAGGGGCTTGAATGGGGTATGTTTTTGGTATGTCAGATAATAAATGCGTAATCGTAAAGGAGTACTAGAATGACAGATTTTTCACTCGTGGCTGATGCGGCCGCTAACGCCAGCGTCATTGGCCATGGCATCATGATCGGCGCCGGTTTCATCGGCCCGACAATTGGTATCGGCTTGGTAGGCGCCAACTACTTGTCCGCCGTCGGTCGTAATCCTGAGGCCTCCAAGTTCCTGGGCCAGGCCCTGGTGTTCGTGGGACTCATCGAGGTCTACGGCCTCTTGGCGTTTGCTTCAACCTTCTTCGTAAAATAGGAATCTGATTTGATAACACACGTTACACAATTCGCAGACAGTTCGTCAGGCATCGGTGCCCTTGGCATTGATGGTAAGGCTTTTGTCATCCAGCTGATTACCTTCTTGCTGGCCTTTTGGGTGTTGAAGCGTTATGCGTTTGGCCCGATCATCAAGATCATGAACGAGCGCCGCCAGACTATTGAACAAGGCGTGAAGTTGGGCGAGCAAATGCGCAAAGATAAAGCCGAGCTGGAGGCCAAGGTCGAGCAAAGCCTGCACGAAGCCCGGCAGCAAGCCGACGCCATTATTGCCGGGGCTCAAGATAGTGGCCGCCAAGCGGTTCGCGATGCCGAAGACAAGGCCCGCGAAAAGGCAGCCCAGGTACTGAAAGAGGCCGATTCCCGGATTGTTCAAGATACAGCTCGAGCCCGCCAAGCCTTGGAGAAAGAGGTCGTGGGTTTGATTTCCGAAGCTACCGAAGCCATTATTGACGAGAAAGTTGACGCTAAGAAGGACGCTTCGCTGATCGAGCGCGCCCTGAAGGAGCGGCAGACGGCATGAAGCAGCCTCGCACTAAAATCGCCCGGCTGATTGCCGACAAGACCTTGCGGTCCGGCATTTCAAAGCCCTTCGTGGCCGAAGTCGCCGCTTACCTGCTGAGTGAGCGCCGCGTCAACGAGTTAGACTCCGTGCTGCGCGATGTGCAGGCTGATTGGGCTGAAGCTGGCCAAGTCGAAGTGATTGCCCGCAGCGCTCACGCGCTGAACGCGACAGCCAAGGCCGACATTGTCAAACGCCTCAAGCCGCTCTACCCGAACGCCAAACAGATTATTGTTACCGAAGTTCACGATCCGGCCGTTATCGGCGGTGTGCGTTTGAATTTAGCTGACCGTCAGCTCGACCTGAGCATCCGTTCGAAGTTAGACACCTTTAAACAATTAGCCACCGCAGGAAAGGATTAAATGGCCACTAAAGACTTATCAATCACAGACTTATCCGCCGACATTCGGACGGCTATCGCCGAACTGAAGCAGCGGCCGGAAATCGAAAGCGTGGGCGTAGTGACGCGCGTTGGCGACGGCGTAGCCTGGATTTACGGTCTGAGCGCCGCTGGCTATAACGAAATGCTGGAAATCGAAGGTGTTGACGGCCAGCCGGTGACAGCCTTTGCCTTTAACCTCGGCGAAGACGAAATCGGCGCCGTGCTGCTTGGCGAAGACACCGAAGTGAAGGCTGGCGCTACCGTCCGCCTCAGTGGCAAGGTGTTGGAAGTGCCTGTTGGCCCGGAACTGGTCGGCCGCGTAGTTGACCCTCTTGGCAATCCTTTGGACGGCGGCGCGCCTATCAAAGCCAAGCAGACCAGCCGCGTCGAGCGCCCTGCCCCCGGTGTACTAGACCGCAAGGGCGTCCATGAACCGCTGATGACCGGCCTGACAGCTATCGACAGTATGATTCCCATCGGTCGCGGACAGCGAGAGCTCATTATTGGCGACCGCCAGACTGGCAAAACGGCCATCACGGTCGACACTATGGTCAACCAGGCCAGGCAAAAAACAGGGGTTATTAACG
>DATCFR010000081.1:0-2721 GCA_036509405.1 Saccharimonadales bacterium (SeqCode) | reverse complement strand
CAGTTTGCGCTGGATGATCTACTAACAAATCGCGATCCGGGTGCTCAGTTTGGGCGGGATGATCAAATCACGGGTTTGGTGCACGCGCAACCAGATACCGTCCGTTCTATTCTCAGACGAGTTATGCAAGGCGACGCGGAAATGCTTGCAGGCGATACCGAAGCCCGCATTTCCCGGCTCACTATGGATGCTTTTGAGGACTGTGTCTTGCGAGAAGGCGGCGAAAGCTTCATGCATCGCCGTGACCCCGAGGACGCTGATCAATCGACAGTCTTTGTGCGGCTAGGTAAGGTCATCATATCCCATGGCCGCCGCGAGCCTATCGCTGATTCTGCGGAGGCGCAGCGGCACAAGACCGAAGAAGACGCAAGACGGTACTTTAGAACGATAAAGGGGGTACTCGCTACCGCGACCCCGAAGTCGGCGATTTACGACGGGCAAATCGAGGTCGAATGGGACGAGCTTGCGCACGTCCGGGTACGCGAGAGTTAGCCGCCGCCTGTTAGTATTAAAGGTATGATCAAGGCGGTGATTTTCGATATGGACGGTCTGCTGATTGACAGCGAACCGCTGTGGCACCGCGCTGTCAGCGAGGCGCTCAATAGTGTTGGCGTCAAGCCGCGCCAGGCTGATTTTCAGCATACGCTGGGTATCGGTCTGGAAGCGACTGTGGAGTTTTGGTATCACAAATATCCTTGGAAGGAGCCTTCTCTTAAGGAGATGGAGGGGCTGATTAGGCGGGATTTTATGGTGGCCTTCAAGCGCGACGGCACGCTGCGGCCGGGTGCACGCCAAGTGCTTGATTTATGCAAGGATAAAGATTTGCCGATGGCGATCGCCTCGTCAACGCTGCAAGAGATTATTTATATGGTGGTCGACACGCTGAAGATTCGCGACTATTTTCAAGTGATTTATTCGGCCGAGCATGAGGCCTATGCCAAGCCGCATCCCGGGGTGTTTATTTCAACCGCTGGCTTGCTCAAGGTTGATCCGCGACGCTGCCTGGTGTTTGAAGACGCGCCGGCCGGCGTGCTGGCCGCCAAAGCCGCCCGCATGACCTGCGTGGCCGTGCCCGAGCCGGATGTGAAAGACAATCCGCTTATTGGTATTGCCGATGTTGTTTTGGAGTCGTTGGAGGAGTTTGATGAAAAAACGTTTAAGCTGCTGAGCTCAAGAGGGTAGCTGGCGGTAGCGACGCCTGTAGGCCTGTAAAACAGCATTAGTTCGCCCGTCGGCACCTGTTCTTTTGCGGACTTGCAGGTGCGAGTTATCACCAAATTGTTTTCTGCTTTGGCCAAGAGCTCGACTAATCATGGTATTAGGCATTCCTACGCAGAAAGCTTCCAAGACAAGGTCTACTTGTCTTGAGAGGGGCTTATATGGGCCTTCTTCAGCTGTAAATGATAAGGTGCCATCGCGAATCACTTTATCAATAACGCCTGACATTTGAGGAACTCTATATAAGGCGAGCAATTGTTTCCTAACTTTAATCACTTCTGTTTCTTTCCAGCCTAAGTTTTCGGCGGCTTGAGCCGTATCGTCACCTTGTGAAGCACGCTCAACTACGGCGAATTGATTGCTATTAATTTGGGGCGTGCCCGTAGTTGTGCCATCTAAAGCAAGCCCACCTACGAGAGTTAAAATTTCTTCAGGAAGAGGAGGGCACGCCCTAAAACCTTCTATAAGAAGTTCAAGTTGATCTAGTCTAGGGTTAGGCATAGGATAAGTAGTATATTACAACAATTAGCATTGTATTACAAGTATTCTTGCAAAAAGCTATCTCCCCTGTTAAAATGGACCTACAATCAATTAAGCAGGTATCGGGGTTTGATCCTCTCCATGGCTGGCCGTGCAGGCACCATGGAGCTCCCGGACCGAAGAGAAAGGACCTAACCACATGGCGACAGATGTCGACATTAAGAAATTATTAGAGGCCGGTGCGCATTTCGGCCACAAAACCGAGCGCTGGCACCCCAAAATGGCGCCGTATATCCACTCCAAGCGGGGCGGCACGCATATTATCGACTTGGCTCAGACCGTCACGGCTTTAGAAGAGGCGCTGGCATTTCTGACTAAAACGGCGGCTAGCGGCAAGCAAATCTTGCTGGTGGGTACCAAGCGCCAAGCGCAGGATATCGTCAAGCAAACAGCCGAAGAGTTGAACATGCCCTATGTTACCGAGCGCTGGCTGGGCGGCATGCTGACCAACTGGAATACCATTGGCGGTCGCGTCAAGCACCTGCAAGACTTGGAAAACCGCATGGCCAGCGGCGAATTGGCCAACAAGTATAACAAGCTGGAAGTGCAGCGGTTCCAAGAGGAAATCGAGCACATGAATCTGTTGTATGGCGGCGTCAAAGAGCTGAATGCCCGGCCCGGCGCAATGGTTGTGATTGACATCGTTAACGACATCAACGCCGTGCGCGAGGCTAAGCGGCTGAAGATTCCGATTGTCGCCATTGTTGACACGAATGCTGACCCCTCACTCGTAACCTATCCCATCCCGGCCAATGATGACGCTGTTAAGACAATCCAGCTCATTTTGGATTATGTGAAATCAGCTATTAACACCGGCAAGGCTTCGGCCAAAAACACGGCTGACAAAGCCGAGAAAGTCGCGGAAGCTGCGGCCGCCAAAGCGGCCGAAGACAAGCCGGCTGAAGAAGTTAAAGCGGCTGAAAAGGAGTAAGTATGGCAATTGATATTTCAGAAATAAAGCGA